>JAKLHS010000001.1 GCA_022710025.1 Caldisericota bacterium
CTTATGCCCACCAAATCTTCTTCTGTTGAAACGTCTGAGGAGTGACTGCCGGGTATGCACAGGGCGGTCAGAGAGGAGGCGCTCTTTTCGACGAAACGCGACACGAACTTCGGGTCAGATGGTGTGTATGCATGAATACAGGCAGTTCAGATTCAGCACCATACTCTAATCCTAAGGAAGGGGTGTAACAAATGGCTGCAATCAGCAAAACAGTATTGTGGATCATGGCGATCTTCGCAGTGCTCGGTGTCATCGACAGAATCATCAAGTACTGGGCTCCGAACTGGAAGGTTCCGCTCATCGACGGTTTCGGCGCAGAGATGGAGAACGGTTTCAATGCCATGGGCGCCTTGGCGCTGGCGATGGTCGGTATCATCGCCCTGACTCCACTCCTTGGCAAGTGGCTGTTGCCCGTGTTTGGACCTCTCTACACGGCTCTTGGCTCCAAGGCTGCTATGTTCGCAGGGACCCTGCTGGCTATCGACATGGGTGCTACTCCTCTCGGACTTCAGCTTGCCAAGGCAGCTGGTGACCCCGAATGGGTCGGGTACTTCGGTGGATTGATGCTCGGCTCCGTTTTCGGCGTCAACATCGTTTTCAACATCCCCGTCGGACTGGGCATCATTGAGGAGAAGGACCGCAAGTACATGGCACTCGGTCTTCTGGCCGGCTTTGTCATGGCTCCGTTTGGTGCCCTTCTTCAGAGCGTTCTTGCTGGCAACCCGTTCGGTACTTCGTTCCAGTACCTGATCCCCGTTTTCATCATCGCCGCTCTGCTGGCTGCCGGATTGATCTTTGCCCGCAACGCGATGGTCAAGGGGTTCATCTACTTCGGCAAGTTCATTACATCCTTCATTCTTGTCGGTCTTGCCCTCGTCATCTTCCAGACCCAGACTGGCGTTACAATCCTGCCTGGCATGGCGCCCACGTATACGCATCTTCCGCCTGAGTCAGTCGGTACTATGATAACAGAATCAGAAGGTGTTCTGAGCCCTGCCGTGGTCATGGAAGGACTCGAGGTCATCGGTTCTATCGCGCTTGCCCTCGCTGGTGCTTATCCAATGGTCAAGTTCCTTACGACCGTGCTTGCCAAGCCTTTGGGCGCTCTCGGCAAGGCTCTCGGCATGGACTCGACCGGTGCAGCAGGACTTGTGGCGACACTGGCCAACAACATCCCCATGTGGGGCATGTACAAAGACATGACGCCTCGCGGCAAGGTTATCAACGCAGCATGGCAGTGCGCCGGAGCCTTCACGCTTGCTGACCACCTGGGATTCACGGCAGCAAACGCTCCCAAGTTCATTGGCCCGCTGATCATTGGTAAGGTGTTTGCCGCTATTCTGGGCCTTGTCCTCTCACTGGCTTTTGCCCCGAAAGCAGACTATCGCGATCCAGAGACTGCATAGGGTTTTGTAGGGAGTTGCGTCCCCTGCCACAGCAGGGGACGCAACGGAGAGAGCGGGAGTTCTCTTATTTCTTTGTAAAGGAGTGTCATCTATGGCAGATGTAAGCATGATTGCACTTGGCATGATAGAGACCAAGGGGCTCGTTGGAGCTATCGAGGCCGCCGATGCCATGGTCAAGGCAGCGAACGTCAAGCTGATTGGCCAGGAACGGATCGGTTCCGGACTCGTCACCGTGATTGTGCGTGGTGACGTCGGAGCCGTCAAGGCCGCTACCGATGCAGGTGCGGCTGCCGCTCAGCGCGTTGGTGAACTGGTATCGGTCCACGTTATCCCTCGCCCGGCCAGCGACACAGAGATGTTGCTGCCCAAGCGACCGGCTGATGCCGACTAGGAGCCGTTATGGAGAAGCGAATCATATCGAAGTTTGACATCGAGAGACTGAAGTCCGAGGGACAGCGCGTTCTCCGGCTGGAACCGGGAGACACGTTGACACCTCTCGCCCGGGACACGGCGCTTGAGCTTGGAATCTCCATCGAGGATTCCCGCGAGCCGGTCCACGGGACGACCTGCGCTCCCAAGGAAGCAACTGCTGCAGCGCCGACTCCCAGCGATGACAAGCTGGAAGCCATTGTCAAGGCAGTGCTGGAACGCATGGGAACAGCGCCGGCAGGGCAGACCTGCCCTCCATGCTCGACGCCGAAAGTCTACGGGACGCGCCCTGGCCAGCTCAAGTTCGCCAAATATCCACAGGACTATGAGATGCCGACGCTTGAGCTTCGCGACGCTGCCGGTGTCCTGCGCAATCCCCCGGAAATCGACTTCCGTCTCCTCGACGTGATCACGATCGACGATTCAGCCAGCATCTCCGGTGGATTCATGTCGTGGCACAAGGGGCCGGGCTTCAGCTGGACACTGAACTACGATGAGATCGATTATATCGTCGAAGGCCGTATGGAGATCACCTGCGAAGGAAAGACCATCTATGCGGATCATGGCGACACGGTGTTTATCCCGAAGGGTTCTACGGTTCACTGGAACACACCGAACTGGGTCAAGATCTACTACGTTACATTCCCATCCAACTGGGCTGATCAGATCTAGCGGTGAAAGAACGACGTGTCATGGAACCACTGTCGTGTCTACTGGGCCACTCTCCAGAGAGTGTGTCGGGATCCGGCAGCTGAGTTCGACACGAGAAAGAATGATGGCGCGAGGGCTGGTCGCTGTCGATGCCCAGCCCTCGTTTCGCTGAGCAACATACAGGGATAATTCTCATTTGTTCCACCAAAAAAACAGGGGGAGTTCATGAAACGCGCTGTTCGAAGCATAGTCTTCGTTCTGCTGATCGCGCTGTTTGTCGTATCATGCTCGGGGAATCTACTGGCTGCCGGCGTTCCCGGAGGCACGTATACGGGCTATACTCCATTCAACTGGATCTATTCCGATTGGTTTATCCGCAAGTATGGTCCGTCCCACCCCGTCGCGGTGTATGACTGGGACAACACCTGCATCTACAACGACATCATGGAGACCATGTTCCGCTTCCAGATGTTCCGGCTGAAGTACGCGATGGACAAGGAGACCTTCAACAGCATTATCCCGGAGGTTGCCGGCAAGACGCTCAAGGACACCAACGTGTTGAAACTCTCGGCCGACTATGGGAACGTCGTCCTTGCTGATCTGGCGGCAGACATCCAGTCAGACTATGCATTCCTGTATGACAACTACATCAACTCCGGGACCATGACGCTTGAGGAAGTACGGGAGACACCCCAGTACAAGGATTTCTGCGTCAAGCTCCCGTTCCTGTACGATGGATTGACCGATACGCCCGAAATCGGGGCGGAGTATTCCTATCCATGGGTTTGCTTCCTGTGTGTCGGCATGACGAAGGCCGAGGTGCAGGAGATGGCCGTTGCCGCTCTCAATGACGCGTTGGTGCGCAAGAGTGAGAAGGTCACGATCAAGACGGATCCAACGTTCGAGACCAGGGCCAATGTCACTTCTTACACATACAAAGCGGGCATTCGTCTGTCTCTCGGCATCGTCGACATGATGTCGAAGCAGCGTGCTGCCGGCTGGAAGGTCTGGGTCGTATCGGCATCCTTCGAGCCCGTTATCCAGGCTGTCGGGGCCATCAATGGATATGATGTTCCGGAAAATCGCGTCATTGGCGTTCGGCTTAAGATGAATGCTTCGGGCACATACATCGCAGAATTGAGCGATGAGCCGGGGTATGCACTGACACAGCGCATGGGGAAGGCTATCGTCATCCGCAATTTCATCAAGGAGGCACCCCTGTTCGTTGCTGGAGACAGCGACGGTGACTTCGAGATGATGACCCAGTTCCCGGAAACGAAGCTGATCTACCTCATCAACCGTGTCAAAGGCGGCGACATCGGTTCGCTGTACAAGGAAGCGTTGCCGGGACAGGCAAAGCCTGGTCGCGTAGTGCTTCTACAGGGTCGCAATGAGAATACTGGTCTATGGCGACCATTTATGGAGACGATCAAGTTGGGCAAGTCGGCACCCAGCCCGATTGCTCCGTAGTGGGTTCTTACAGAAAACGAGGGATAACTGCGAGCGGGAGAGCATTTGTGATTCGACACGCATCTGAGAGTTTCAGGAGGATTACATGAATCTTACAACAACACTGCAAGGGCAGACCTACACGTTCAAGTCTGTGAAGGACGTCCTTGCGAAGTCCGCAGAAAAGCGTTCCGGCGATGAACTTATCGGCGTTGCAGCGCTCTCTGAACGCGAACGCATCGCCGCAAAATGGGTTGTCGCCAACCTGACGCTTCAGGATATCTTCGAGAATCCCGTGCTCCCATACGAGACCGACGAAGTGACGCGCGTCATCATTGACGATACCAACAAGGCGGTCTACAACAAGATCAAGGGCTGGACGGTCGCCGACCTGAGAGCATACCTGCTTGATCAGAATACAACGAACGAAGATATACAGCGCGTTCGCGTAGGTCTGACGTCAGAGATGATCGCTGCCGTCACCCGCCTTATGTCCGTCATGGACCTGGTCGTTGCCTCCAAGAAGATCTACAACCCGACAACGGCGAATACCACGATCGGCTTGCCGGGAACACTGTCGTACCGCAATCAGCCGAACCACCCCACAGACGATATCGACGGCATCCGTGCATCGCTCCTGGACGGTCTTTCCTATGGAGCCGGTGATGTTGTTCTGGGAATCAACCCGGTGGATCCGACTCCCGATACGCTTATCCGCATCCTTGAGATGACGTATGAGCTCATCCAGAAGTGGGAGATTCCCACGCAGAACTCGGCCCTCGGACACATCACCAACCAGATCGAGGCGGCCAAGCGTGGTGCTCACATCGGTCTGTTCTTCCAGAGCATCGCTGGGTGCGAACCAGCCAATAAGGGCTTCGGTATCGACCTCAAGATGATGGACGAAGCATGGGCATTTGCCCGTGAATATTCGTTCTGCGCCGGCCCGAACGTCATGTATTTTGAGACAGGGCAGGGCTCCGAGATGTCGGTCGGTCTGGACTTCGGGTGCGACGAGCAGACGCTCGAATCCCGAACCTACGGATTCGGTCGTCACTTCCGGCCGTTCTGCGTCAACAACGTGACCGGCTTCATCGGACCGGAGACGCACCTGGATACCTTCCAGATTTGCTACGGAACTCTGGAAGACCTGTTTGCCGGCAAGATGCACGGATTCCCCATGGGCATGGCACCGTGCTACGTCAATCACGTCGACATGAACCACAACGGTCAGGAAATGGCCAACTTGCTTGCGGGCATCGGCGGCGCCGTTTACTACATGGGTATTCCCATGGGCGACGACTGCATGCTGAGCTATCAGGACACGAGCAACCATGATGACCCGTCGATGCGTGAGGTTTTTGACCGGCATCCGGCTCCCGAGTTCGAACGCTGGATGGAACGAATGGGCCTGCTGAAGAACGGCAAGCTTACGGACAGAGCCGGCGATGCGTCTATCTTCTCCGCAGAACCGTCTGACATCTTCCTCTGGTAGGCACACAGGAGGCCACAATGGGTGAACTAAAGGCTTTTGAGCACCGTGCAATGGGCGTCAAGAACCCTTATAACCGTGAAGCACTCGAAGCAATGATGCGGGCGACCCCGGCGCGTATCGCTACCGGCCGTGTAGGACCAAGGCCCCCCGTGGACGCATGGCTGTCCTTCCGCCTTGACGAAGCAGCCGCCAAGGACGCTGTCTGGAACAGGATTCCAGACGATTTCCTGACCAAGTGCGGCATCGGGCTTCGCGTCTCTACGATCTGCTCCAGCAAGCTTGATTACGTCGGCCACCCCGAGAAGGGTGGTATTCTTACCAAGGAAGCCGAAGCCGCCATTCTGGCGCATTGCAAGAAGGGCGTGCAGGCTCAAGTCTTCATCAGCGAGGGATTGTCGTCGTCTGCAGTCGAAGAGAACATCCCAGACCTCCTGCCTGCCCTGAAGCACGGCTTTGAGGCTGCTCACATCTCTTTCGGCACGCCGTTCTATGTAGACAACGGCCGTGTGCGTCTCCTGAACGATGTGAGTCGCGTTCTGGAGCCAGAGGTTGCGATCATGCTGATCGGCGAGCGTCCCGGTCTGGTTACGCAGACAAGCTTGAGCGCGTATCTTGCGTACAAGGCTAAGATGACGGATACCGACGGTGAACGAAACTGCATCTCGAACATCTACAGCCAGGGGCTCAACCCCATGGAAGCAGCGGCGACGATCGTAGACATGGTCAAGCGCATGCTGGACCAGAAAGTCAGCGGAGTCGCTCTCAAGCTGTAGAGACTATGAGGCCGACGTGGGCGGAACGCCTCCGCCCACGGGGTTCTCCCGGGTGCTTGCCCGGTGAGGAGAAACCGCATGCGAATCGTAACCGAAGCAGAGATCAGAAGCAAGATACGAAAGCCGGAACCAGGTATTGTCCTGTGTTTCCCTGCTGGCACGCGCTTCTCTCCATCGGCCACTGATTTCATCAAGCAGTGGCATATGGAAATCCATTTTGAAAAACCGACATCGGGAGGCTGTGAATCAACAGAGCCCCTGCGACCGCCCGTATCGTTCGTGTAGGCGGCAAAAGCCGGTTATGGCCGGGCGGATGAGTTGACCGATGATTGACGGCAGCCCATCCGCCCGACAGGAAGGAGAAACCTGTTCATGAAACCGAATATAGGTGCTGGAGACGCGGGACAGACATCCCTATTGTACGGGGGTCGTGTTTCCAAGGCCAGTCCCCGGCCTGAAGCATATGGGACTGTCGACGAGCTGAACTCCACGTTGGGGCTTGCCAAGGCGCTTTGCGTCCGGGCATACTCACGTGAGGTCATTGACGGGATTCAGAAGGATCTCGGTATCGTTGCAGCCGAACTGGCAACTGAGACCGAACACCATGACCAGCTGGCTAGCCATGGCTGGATCGTCACCGATGATATGGTGAACAAGCTGAAGCAGTGTCTGGCCGACATCGAAAGCAAGGTTGAAATGCCCAAGGTATTCGTCATTCCAGGCGCCACGGCGGGAGGAGCAGCCATCGACTGCGCCCGGGCAGTTGTACGGCGCGCCGAGCGACGAGTCGTGGAGCTCATGGAGAAAAACGATCTCCCGAATCAGAACGTGGCCGCATACCTCAACCGGATGTCGGACGTGCTCTTTGCCCTGGCACGGTATGAGGAAGCAGGCAAGGGAACCGAATAGAATGACGCCACAGGATGTGCAGAGGAAGACACAGCATGTCCCTCGGCTTGCGATCGAGTCGGGGACCATGAACCCGAGGCTCCAGGATGTTCTCGACGAGGCAAACAAAGTCATCGTTTACGAGGGAACAGCTTCCGAGCCGATCACGTACAAGGGCGAGCTACATGTTGGCGTCGACCTGGGAACCGCTTACACAGTGCTGGCAGTTCTAGACGAGAGTATGATGCCGATTGCGGGAGCATACCGATTTGCCCAGGTTGTACGGGATGGAGTTGTGTTCGACTACATGGGAGCCATCAGTGTCGTGAAGGCGCTGAAACGACAGGTGGAGCAGCGTCTGGGGCGCACGATCGAATCAGCAGCTGCCGCCTACCCACCCGGAGTGCCGCTGGCAGAAGTACGTGCGACCGGGAATGTCTTGCAGGGCGCAGGTATCGAGTGTTCGCGCCTTGTGGACGAGGCCACGGCAGCCAGCACGATCCTTCAGATCGACAATGGAGTGGTTGTCGATGTAGGAGGAGGTACGACGAAGCTTGCCGTCGTCAACGGAGGCAAGGTGGTCTACACAGCGGATGAACCTACCGGTGGAACCCATTTCACTCTTGTCATTGCCGGGGCCATGCATATTCCGTTCATGGAAGCGGAGGCGATGAAAACAAATCCTGCCGAGCAGGCAACCCTGTTCCCAGCCATCAAAGCCGTCATGGAGAAAGTGGCTACGATTGTTTCACGCCATGTCGAGAATTATCATCCGCGCAGGATCTATCTGTGCGGTGGCTCTGCCCGTTTCCCCGGGATGGAGCGGGTCATCGAGGAAGTCACCGGCATCGAGACGATCATCCCAGGAGAGCCGTTATTTGTAACGCCGATAGGCATAGCAATGAACAACTTTGCGGGGGAATTGGCTCCGCTTCGATAACAGCAGGTAGATCCGGGTATCATATCATGGTACTCGATCATACACAGGATGTGAGTACAGCGGGAGGTAGCAACGATGGTTGAGAAGGCAATAGGCTTCATAGAGACAAACAGTATTGCAGCAGGGATCGAGGCAGCAGACGCGGCCGTCAAGCGAGCTTCCGTGGACCTGCTGGAGGCGCGGCCGATCTGCCCGGGTAAGTTCATGGTGCTGTTTCGTGGCGACACGAGCCAGGTCAACAACGCTCTCAAGGCAGGTGTGCAGATTGCCGGCGCGGCAGTCGTAGATACGTTGTTTCTCCCGAATGCACATCCGTCCATATTCAGCGCTCTCGACCTCAGCTCCGAGACCATCAACGGTGCCGCCCTCGGTATTATAGAGACTGTTACCGCTGCATCCTGTATCGTAGCTTCAGATGCGGCGGCAAAGGCGGCGGAGGTGAACCTCCTGGAGCTCAGGCTTGCAAATGGTCTGGGCGGCAAGAGCTTCCTCCTCATGGAGGGCGAGGTTGCCGATGTAGAGGCATCGGTGGCAGCCGGAATCGTTCGGCCTTCCGAAGAAGGGCTGTTGGTGCGTAAAACGGTCATTACCCAGCTGGCCGACCAAGTGAGGGAAAAGATCGTATGACTCCCGAGGAGATCGTAGCACTCGTCAAAGCGGCTGGCATTGTCGGCGCCGGCGGCGCCGGGTTTCCTACCCATGTCAAACTTGCTGCGAAAGATGTCGACACTGTCATCGCGAACGGCGCTGAATGCGAACCTATGCTGCGTTGTGACCAACAGCTTATGGCCGCGCATCCTGCGCTGGTTATCCGAGGCATGCGATTGGTCATGCAGGCTGTCGGGGCGCGACGCGGACTGATAGCGTTGAAGGCACATTATCATGATGCTATCGCCGCCTTGAGCGCAGAATTGGAGCGGCAGAAGGGCACCAGCGAAGCAGCCGACTGGCCGGTTGATCTGCATATTATTGAGAAGAGCACCTACCCGGCGGGAGATGAATTCTGCCTCGTGTACGAAGTGACAGGTCGTCTCATACCGGAAGCGGGGCTTCCGCTCAATGTGGGATGCATTGTTCAAAACGTGGGTACGCTTGCAAACATCGCTCGTGCCGCAGATGACGGGCAACCGGTGACTCATCGGTATGTGACCATCAACGGCGAGGTGGCGACACCGAAGACCGTCCGTGCTCCTATCGGTATGACGTTTGACAAGGTGCTGGAACTAGCCGGAGGGTTTACGCGCAGCCCGAGTGAGCTCAAGGTGGTCGTCGGCGGCCCCATGACGGGACATCTCGTGCCCGATCTCACGACCGAGACGATCACAAAGACGACAGGCGGCATCCTTGTTCTTCCTGTTGAAAACGAGGTCGTACGCTTCATGTCACGTTCCCTTGAGCTGTGGACCAAGCGTGGCAAGGCAAGTTGCGACCAGTGCCGAGATTGCACGGTATTGTGTCCACGCCATTTGCTCGGGCATGGGTTCAGCCCTCACGAGATCATGCGCGCAGGAGCCTATGGTATCAACGTCAAGAATGACGTGCTGACTGCTGCAGTGCTGTGTTGCGAGTGCAGGCTCTGCGAAGCGTATTCCTGTCCTTTGGAGCTTTCCCCGATGCAGTTCTACAGGAAGATGAAACGCGAATTGGCAGCGGCGGGCTGGAAGAACGACATTCATCACAGGGCAGACCTCACGGTAGAGGAGTTCCGCGAAGATCGGCTGGTGCCCACGGAAAGGCTTGTAGCCAGGCTGGGAGTGGGGACGTATCACGTGTGGCCTGTAGCCTGGGATGAGTCCGACGTACATGCAGACAGGGTGTGCATAAGCCTCAAGCAGCACATCGGGGTACCGGCGGTTCCTTCCGTTGCCGTCGGAGACGATGTGGCCGTTGGGCAGTTGATCGGAAGCCCGGCAGAGGGCAAACTCGGAGCGTGTGTCCATGCATCGATATCCGGGCACGTTGTGTCGGTCAGCGACAAAACAGTCGTGATAGAGAGCTGATGTAGCGACCCCACACGATGGGGTACCATAGGAAGCAAACCGGCCCAGAGGTTGTATAACCTCTGGGCCGGTTGATTACCCTGCTATCGGATGCTACGTCTCCTGGTTAATCGCGGTTTCTCTTGAGCTTTGCTTCTGCCAGAGAACCAGCGATATTGACGGGATCACGCGGCATGCCAAATGGAGGCGAATATGCGAGTTGAAGATTATCCAGATCCGCTACCGATGCTCCGAAGTATATGGCGGTAGCAAGGACATCAAGACGCTTGTCGACTCCTTCCTGGCCAGCAGCCTGCGCCCCGAGCACACGGCCGTTCTTTCCATACAGAATCTTCAGATGAAGGGGCACGGCACCGGGGTAGTATCCGGCGTGATTCAGAGGATGAATGAACACGGCATCGAAGGAAACGTTCCTGCGACGAAGCTGGTGTGACGTGGCCCCGGTCGAGCCGCACGACAGATTGAAGAGCTTGACGATCGAGCTGGCCTGAGTGCCGCGATAGTGATCACTCCATCCGGGTTCCAGCCCGGCGATATTGGCAGCGGCAATACGTGCCTGCTGATGAGCGGGAACGGCCAAGGGGATGCTTGTCGATTGGCCGGTAACGGTATGAATGACTTCCGTGACATCACCTACTGCGTAGATGTCGGGGTCGGAGGTACGCAGACTGGCGCTCACGGTGATGCCCCCTGACTCTCCGAGGGCAAGGCCGGCGTCTGCCGCAATACCGGATAGTGGTCGGACGCCGACGGCGAGCACGACAAGGTCAGCGTCGATCGTTTCACCGCTCGCAAGATGAACAACTTGCCCCGTAGGCGACCGGGGTACGAAGTGCGTCACCTGCTCCCCAAGCCTGATTGACACCGCATGCGATGCAAGTTCTTGCAAGGCATACTCTGCAACGTCCGGATCAAGGAAGGGTAGGATCTGTTGTTGAGCCTCGACGATTGTGACGGTCAGTTGTCGTTCTCGCAGCGCCTCAGCCATGATACAGCCAACATAGCCGCCGCCGAGGACGACCGCCGTATGAGACCCCCGGCCGATTACCTCAAGGATGTGATCCATATTGGGGACTGACCACATAGGGAAGATTCCTTGCCCGGCGATGCCCGGAATGTCGGGAATGGCCGGCTCTGCACCCGTGGCGATCACCAGTTTGTCATAGCGTTCAACCGACTGCATCTGAGTAACGGCATTGCGCACTGTAACGGTGTGAGCTCCCGGGTCGATGCCGGTGACCTCTGTCTGGAGGCGGACATCGATGCCATGCTTGGTTCTCAGAGAATCAGCCGTCTCCAGGAACAGCTTGTTTCGGTCCTTGATAGTCCCTTCGATATGATAGAGAAGACCACAGTTTGCATAGGAGACATATCGGCTGCGCTCGAAGAGCACAATATCGACGTCTGATCTCAGACGGCGCAGTTTTGTCGCCACACTGGCGCCTCCTGCATTGCCTCCTGCGATCAGCACTCTCATGGCCCCGATGTTCCCTTACTGCTTTTTCGAGTTCCGGGTACGTTCCGTTCCTATACCAAGGAAACCGGTGAGGCCCACAAGAAGCAGGGCCGCTGCTGCAAGCCATCGAACGAGAACACGATCCTTCGTGCTTATCAGGATGAGACCCCATCCGACTGACATGATCATCAAAATCAGATTGAGTCTTTTGCTCCTGCGCCTCTTCTCTTCAGGTGTGAGGTCTTTTCTGTCTTTCTTCTTGGGCTCTCTCATGATGCTCCTTGGAATCGACGTCGTTCTTTCGTCAGTATAGCACGGCGCCTCGTTTCCAAAACCAGCCCGAGGGTCATGGCCGTCGGATGCTCATTCCCTGTATCAAGCGCGTGGTTCACCTGTCAGCAGTGCGACCATGGCGGACGCATATATGCGCGTTGCCACGAGTAAGTCATCAAGCTCGATATACTCATCCGGACTGTGCTCGGTGGCGGGATGCCCGGGGAATTGCGGCCCGAAGGAGACAGCGTTCGGAATGAGATGGGCGTATGTGCCACCACCCATACTGATACAGTGAGGCTTCCGATACGTGTGATCCTGATAAGCTCTGCCGAGGGTCGCTACCAGCGGTGAAGAGCAATCGACGTAGTGCGGAGGCGTGTCGTCCAGGATAGTGACGCCCGTGGTCATGGCAGTGATGGAAGGACCAAGCACGGCCATGACTGTCTCACGTGTTGCCGTGACCGGGTAGCGGATGTCGAGATCGAGTGTCCCAGCCCCATTGTACCAGTTGAGGACGCCGAGATTGAAGGTCAGGCTTCCAGAGATCTCATCATGGATGTCAACGCCGAGGCCTTGCCCCGTCCAATCGGTTCCCACGGAGCGAGCCATGTATTGAAGAAGAGGGACGCCCTCCAGCGCTCCTACGGCATCGAGCACCGTCAGCAGTTTGCCGATCGCGTTGTGTCCCTTTCCGGGAGTAGACGCATGGGCGGGCTTCCCGTCTACTGTGATGACGATATCGTTGACCTGCTGGGTCACGCGAACACGGAATCCATCCTCTTCTTCGCTGCCGGCAAGGGCCATTCTGATGCTGTCGCTCCTGCCGGTCGGGACGGCGACTACAGCCTCCGCGTGTGACGGTACGACATTGCTGCGGACGCCGCCGCATGCGGAACGAAGAGTGCTCCGCTCCTGCGCCGCACCATGCAGCCGAAGGCCGAGGAGGCCCTTCTCACTGTTGACGACCGGGAAATCACCATCTGGGCTGAATCCGGAGGAGGGTAATCCATAACGCTGCTGATATGCGGTCATGTCGGCCCATTCGCTTTCTTCATCGGTTCCAAACAAAAGAACGATGGCATTCTCCGGTTCAGTTCCGGATGATTGCAACACCGCGCGGGCTGCGGCGAGAGCATAGATGGTCGCGATAGCCGGCCCTTTGTCGTCCAGAGTGCCGCGACCATACAACCGTCCGTCACGGATGGTTGCTTCAAACGGCGGCACGGTCCACCCATCCCCGGCAGGAACGACATCCAGGTGCGTCATGACTGCATAGTCTTTCCCTGTGTGGCTTCCATAGCGTGTACGACCGACCATGTAGTCGATGTTCTCGCCGGCGAACCCCATGCAATCGAGAACGCTGAGAGTGTATCGCAGAGCTCGTTGAACTTCATATCCGAACGGAGCGTGAGGTTGTGCGCCGGCCACGTCCTTGACAGACGGGATCGCGATGATTCCTGCGATGGCAGTCATCATGTCTTCCTCGTGTTCCCCCAGGAACTGGTCGATGAGATCCTTCAACGGCTCCTCCGCTGATCTGAAGGACGGCATTCCCTCCATATACGGCAGCGTCCGCAGGAATCGTTCTTCCTGTTTTTCACTACTTCGTCGTGCATGTTTAAAACAAGAGCCGTTTACTGCTGTGTGTTGAGAATAGCGATAGCGCAGACATTGACGATGTCTTCGGCACTGCATCCGCGAGACAGGTCATTTGCAGGTTTTGCGAGTCCCTGCGCGATAGGACCTATGGCTTCTGCCCCTGCAAGGCGCTGAACAAGCTTGTAGCCGATATTGCCGGCATTCAGCTCGGGGAAAATGAAACAGTTGGCTTTCCCGGCGATAACACTCCATGGCGCTTTCTGGCGTGCGACAGAGGGAACGAATGCAGCGTCGAATTGCAGTTCCCCGTCAACGGCGAGATCTGGTTTCTTCCCATGGATGAGCTTTGTGGCCTGTGTCACCTTGTCGACCATGGCGTGCGATGCGGAGCCCTTCGTGCTGAAACTGAGCATGGCGACATACGGTTCGATATCGGTCAGTTTTCTGAATGTAGAGGCGGTCGCTATCGCGATGTCGGCGAGCTGCTCCGGTGAAGGGTCGGGGATCACGGCGCAATCGCCGAACCCCAACAGACGCCCATCCGGCATGACCATCAGAAACATGGAGGACGCAGTCTTGCTGCCGGCGGCAGTCCCCAGAATCTGCAATGCAGGCCTCAGCATGTCTCCTGTGGAATGAACAGCTCCTGTCACCAGGGCGTCCACGTCTCCCTTTGTGAGCATACAGGTTGCAAAGTAGATGGGGTCCAGCGCTAACTGGGCGGCCTGTTCCGGGGTCATACCCTTGGCTTTCCGTTTCTCCAGAATCAGTTCCGCATACTCCCTCAACTTCGGCGAGCTTTTTACGTCAGCTATATCGATACCGGATAGCGAGATCCCTCCCGCATCCGCATGTTTTCGAATGGTATCGCCGTCGCCGACCAGCACGACCTTGGCCATGCCCAGTCGTGTCATGATCGCTGCAGCCTGCTGATTCCGCTCTTCGTCGCCCTCCGGAAGTACGACAGTCTTGTGAAGTCTCGTAGCCTTGCTGCGAATCGATTCCAGGATAGTCATACGGTCCCCCGTGGAATATGGTCAAACCTAATTCTATCACACACTGCGCTTCATCCAAGCCCTTTCGTGCGTCGTTGCCCTGCCGATGCGAATTCAGGGAAGGTACAGGTTGCAGATCAGCACAGCAAGTTGGCTGAGCAGGCACGCTGCGCCCAGGACGTCGCCGGTATAACCACCCAGTTTGTGGCGGGCAGCCACACTCATCACCACGCCTGTAACCACCGCAACACCCATGGATACGACCCAGTGAAGAGGCGAGACTGCAATCAACGGTGCAGCCAGGGCTGCGCTCCAGACGGTTGACCTGTTGTCGTACGGAGACATGAGCGCTCCAAGACCGCCTGGTTTGGCCGGTTGCGTGAAAGTGAGCAGGATATTCATACTGAAACGACCACAGACACTGACGAGGAGCAACGTCTCGGGAGTGGACGAACGAAAAGCCAGGAAAAATGCAAGGCAGTAGAAGAACGAGAAAAAAATCGCAAACGGTCCGGTGTCTCCTTTGGACATGATCTCAAGACACTTCTCCCTGCCCACCTGATTGAAGAACCCGTCAAAGGTATCCAGGAGCCCGTCGAAGTGAAAGAGGTCAAACAGGAGGAAGCCGGTGACGATCACCAGGAGAGCCCCGAGGTCGCTGTGTAGGTACCGGCGGCCTGCCCAGTAGATCAGCCCCGCTCCGTACCCTACCAGTGTGAAGTACCGTGCAATGTTCTTCACGTTGCCTTTGCCGCCGAGCGGAACTCGGCTCAAAAATGAGAAAGCCAGTCTCGGTTCGTCAAGCATGCACGGTCCTCCATGTTTCGATGCTACTCTTCAAACCATCCAGATCGAAAATCTCAAATGTCACCAATGTCTGCTCCGTGATCCAGGGCA
>JAKLHS010000010.1 GCA_022710025.1 Caldisericota bacterium
CCGTCATGCGTATCTGGTCACTCGTTCTCTGTGCCGTCTGCTGCGGCTTGGCGGGATCATACCTGTCTCTCGGCTACGTGCGATTGTTTGCGGAGAATATGTCTGCCGGTCGAGGGTGGATTTCATTGGCAGCGATCATCCTTGTGAACGGCAATCCATGGGGTGTAGCGATCATTTCGCTGATCTTCGGGTTTTTTGACGGACTGACGGTGTTTCTTCAGGGCAGCACCATCCCTACTCAGTTCACGGCCATGATCCCCTACGTAGCAACGCTCATTGCGTTGTATGTGTATTCCGTCAGAAAGAGGCGACGCTCATGAAAACAACGGCATGGGAGCTGGAACGCAATGTACGGCGATCGGCAGTTCCACTGGACCGTCGCACGAATCCGAGTGCATGGCTCGTACAGACGGAGCCTGGCAGATCCGCGGACGACATCATGGTCATGCTCTGGGATAGCACAGTCCCCGGATCGGGGGCGCCGGAGTGCCTCTACAGGGGAGCGGCCCAGTCGCTGGAGAACCAAGGCTATGACGAGAGCGTTGCCGTGACCATGATCCCTGAAGGGATCCATCTGGCGCGCACGGGTGACATAGCATCACTGCGCGTGCTTACTGCACGTTACCTGGAAGCGCTGTTTGCAGCTCCTCAGCCATCCGACGTGCCCTACTTGGAGTTTGAGCGGCCTTTCAGCTGGGACGAGGTTCTTGCACTGCTTCCGGCTGCGGGCACGCCACAGGAGGAGTGCCCAGCCAATACCGTCGAGAAGACGTGGGCCGGATGGGTGGGACAACTTGCGGGCGGAGCGTTTGGAACAGCCATTGAAGGCTATGTGGGCGAGAAGATAGCAGAGGTGTACGGGGACGTTCACGCATACGTGACGCAACCGGAGACCATGAACGATGATGTGGTCTACGAACTGGCGTTTCTCGATGCTTTTGAGCAGAATGGCCGAAGTCTTGCATCCAGAGACGTAGCTGACGAATGGCTCAATCAGATCACGTTTGGATGGTCGGCAGAATGGGTAGCCATTCAGAATCTTCGTGCAGGGCTGGTCCCCCCGGATTCGGGCAGCTATCGAAACCCGTTTGTCGATTGGATCGGCGTGCAGATGCGAGGGATGATGGCCGGGATGTTGGCGCCGGGAAGGCCGTTGGAGGCTGCCCGCCTGGCGTTTCTGGACGGCGTTGTATCACACAGCGGAAACGGCGTGTACGGAGGCATGTACGCAGCGGCGCTGACCGCTCTCGCCTATGTGAGAGATGATCCACGCGTCGTTCTCGTGGAGGCTCTGGGGTATGTTCCTCAGGGAAGCCAGTATGACGGGGTCGTCAGAGAATGTCTCGACACCGTCACGCGCATGCCTGATGCGCTATCAGCGCTTGCATGGGCAGACAAACGCTTTGAGCAATACAATTGGATCCATGCCTATCCCAATGTTGCTGCAGACATTGTTGCGTTATGGTACGGTTCTGCGGACATGACGCGGTCATTCAGCCTGCTTGCGCGGGCAGGGCTCGATGTAGACTGCAATGCCGGGCTTGTGGGAACCGTTCTCGGAATCATGTGCGGTGTGCAGGATCAGTGGGCGGCTCCCATCGGGGATCGCTTGGAAACGTATATTGCAGGCAAGGAGGAGCTCTCGATTCGCCAGCTTGCGGAGCGCACAGCTCGCCTTGCAGCCGACACGCGGTGATTCTTGGAGGTCATGAGGTGATGCAATTTCACTTGCGGTTCGAGGAACAGGACCTGGCTCCCTACGTCATGCTTGTGGGCAATCCCCAACGGGCGGAACAGGTATCCAGGCTGATGAACAACGTAAAGCTTGTCAATGATTATCGTTATCTGCTTGTTTTTACCGGTGAATATGGGGGATGCAGACTCTCAGTGGCTACAACGGGGATGGGTGCGCCATCGACCGCCATCGTCGTTGAGGAACTCTGCAACCTGGGCGCTCACGTGCTCATACGGGTAGGATCGGCGGGGGGTATAGCTGCCGACGTAGAAGCCGGGGATATCGTTGTCGCCTCCGGCAGCATACGCGATGACGGAACAACACCGCAGTACCTGCCTCTTGCCTTCCCGGCCGTTCCTGATCCGGATGTGTTCCGGTTGACCCTGGACAGTGCCAAGTCAGTGATTCCCACCGCCAAGTGTGGTGTCGTCATCAGCTCCGATGCTTTCTACCGTAACTACGACGATCAGAAGATGCAACTGATGATGCAATCAGGTGTCAAAGCCATCGAAATGGAGAGCGGGTGCGTGTTCATTGTGAGCCAGTATAGGGGTGTGCGTGCATCAGCGCTGTTTGCGATCGATGGAAGCGTCACGAAGCATGCCGTCAAACCGCAGAGTGCGGAGGAACATTTCAAAAACGCCGAAGGACGGAGTATCCAGATCGGGCTGACAACACTCGTAAAATGTGCTGAAGCGGGCTACTAGGATACGTGCGTCTGCGGAAAGCATGGCATGGATGGAGGAACGGAACTCTGGTACGGTCGCTGCTTGTAGCTTGGCGTCGTATCAGGGTGAGAAAAGTTTGAAACGCCGCCCCCTTTGACCCCCTGTCGAGCTGTCGTATAATACAAAACTGGCGGGTTGTCGAGCCGATCCGAAAAACAACGCCGGGAGGCGCGAATGGAAGGCCAGTTCTTCACATTAGCAGTAAACCTCATCATCGGTCTGTGCTTCTTTCTCTATGGGATGAAGCTGCTGGGAGACGGTCTTCAGAAAGCGGCCGGTGATTCTCTGCGACGCATCCTCCAGGCGCTTACCAGCCATCCTCTGAAAGGTGTGCTGGTGGGGGTCGGAGTCACCAGCATCATTCAAAGCAGTGCCGCCACGACGGTGATGGTCGTTGGATTTGTGAATGCCGGACTTATGACGCTTCGACAGGCCATGGGCATCATCTTCGGTGCCAATATCGGAACCACTATCACAGCGCAGCTCATCGTATTCAATCTGAGAAATGTCATCTGGGTCTTCCTGCTTATCGGTATCCTCATGGAATTCTTCGTCAAGAGGAAGACCACCAAGGCTATCGGCGAAGCCATCCTCGGTCTCGGCATCCTGTTCTTCGGGCTGTATCTGATGTCGGATGCAGTCGCCCCGCTCAAGTCGAATCAAGAGCTCATCGACTTCCTTCTTCGCTTCGGCAACATGCCGGCGCTCGGAATCCTGGTAGGCACCGTGTTCACAGCCGCCATCCAGAGCTCATCCGTCACGACCAGTCTCGTTGTAGCACTTTCCATGCAGGGGATGATGACACTTCCCGCTGCAATCGCTCTTATCCTCGGGGCAAACATCGGCACGACGGTAACTACGGCTATTGCCAGCATAGGAACGAATGTAGCAAGCAGACGCGCTGCGCTGACGCATTTCCTGTTCAACTTCCTGGGTGTGCTGATCATCTTCCCGTTTCTTCGACCGTTCGCGCATCTGGTATCGATGACGTCTACTTATCTCCCGCGTCAGGTTGCCAATGCACACACAATATTCAATGTTCTTATGACGACTGTGGCGGTGCTGCTGATCGGGCCGTTCGAACGCCTTGTCCGCTGGCTTCTGCCGTCACACGTCAAGGAGCAGGAGACGAGGGTGCTGAAGTACATTGATGAGCGTGTCCTCGCTACACCGACCATGGCGCTGTCTCAGGCTACGCAGGAACTGTATCGCATGGGGCGTATCGGTTACGACATGGTCGCATCATGTCGGGATGCGCTGTTTGACAACAAGATGAGCCTGCTGGACGAAGTGCTCCAGCAGGAGGAGCTGGTCAACTCCATGCAGAAGGAGATCACCGGCTATCTGACACAGATCACGGAGCATGATCTCTCAGAAGCGCAGGGAACCCGCGTCATGGCGCTGATGCATGCCGTCAACGACATCGAACGAGTGGGAGACCATGCGACGAACCTCGTCGAACTCGTTCAGATCAAGGACGACAAGCGCCTGAAACTCAATGACGGCACGCAGGATGACCTGAAAGCTGAGTTTGCGCATGTTCTGGCGACGCTTGACGAAGCCGTGAACTCTCTCCACGATTACGACGCAGATCGTGCGCGGCATACCAAGGAGATGGAGGACCGTTGCGATGTCATGACAAAGGACTTCATGACACGCAACATTGCGCGCCTGAACGCTCACGAGCTGGATCCTCAGGTTGGGGTCGTCGTTGTCGACCTGCTGACGAATCTCGAGCGCATTTCCGACCACTCAGACAACATCGCCGACGTCGTCCTGGGCGTGTATTGACCGCCCAGGTGGCCTTGCCGCCGCGGCCAGGCTTCGTGAGCGGTTGACTCAGGAGACGCGCGGGAGAAGGTGCTGGAGTTCAGCAAACACAGCGTCGATATCCTTCTCGATGTACTCTGTTCCCGAAACGCCGGTTTCCCTGGTGCCATACCCGATGCAGACCACGGTTCCTGGACACAGTTGCGGAAGCATGGCAGCCGGATACACAGTAAGAGAAGTGCCGACGACCAGTAGAAGGCTCGCCTGACGTACGTGCGCGATTGCTTCGTCCATCCCTTGCACGCTCTCGCCGTAGAAAACAACGTCCGGTTTGATGACGCCGGAACAGGAGCCGCATAGCGGGATCTTCCCTGCGAAGATCGACGGCTTCAGCTCCTCCAACTCGTATCCCTGACCGCACTCGCGGCAGTGAGCATAACGGAAGCCGCCATGCAGTTCTATGACGTGTTCGCTCCCCGCTTTCTGGTGCAAGCCGTCGATGTTCTGCGTGATAACGGTCGCGAGGAGGTGCTGCCGCTCAAGCTGAGCAAGAGCGCGATGAGTGTCAGTAGGTTCGATACGGGACAGGATGTTCAGGAAATCGCGAGCAAAGGCATAGAAGACGGATGGATCACGATCAAACCACTGGATGTCGAATGTCCGCTCAGGGTCGTAGCGTCGCGTCGCATAGAGGCCGTTTGCTCCACGGAAGTCCGGGATGCCCGCAGAAGTTGATATGCCTGCTCCCGTCAGTGCTGCGACATATCTCGACTGCTTGATGAGACTCGCCAGTTCGCAGAGCAGCATGTGACCTCAGCCTTGTTGACGCTCTGTCGAAAATGGCAGATCCTGCAGGTCTCTGGCGTTCCGGACAGCCTGCTCGCGATGGCAGCTGTTGTTCACGATGAGCATACGCCGGGCTTTGTCTGCCATCTGCCGGATGGCAGGGATGATGTGCGTGAGCTCCTCTCCGGAAGACAAGCGGCCATATCGTTGTTTTCCCCTGGCACCGAACCAGTTGAGATTGCATCCATGGAGATGGAGGTAGACCACGTCGCTTGTCACGGCCAGCACGAGGGGCACAAGATTGCGCGATGGAAGCTCGTCGACAGCGACACAGAACGAATACCCGCAAGCGCCGATACGCAATCTGTGCTCATACACGGGTCCTCTTCGCGTCAGTCCTCGAGTCGGACCGTATACCAATGCCGATGAGTGTCGTCCTGTGCGACGGTTGCTGTCACAGTATCGATCATGACAGTGTACCGAGTCGTATCTCCGGCGTGCTTCGAGGCGAATCCGCCGCTGGCCCACATTTTGAGGATGCGGTTGACGTGTTTGATCTCACCGCGGAATACGAATGCTGCGAGGCGTCCGTCCCGTTCTTCGACATAGAGCAGGGGCGACTCGCCGGACAAGGCAGATGGAAAAGGGAAGCCGAGTGTGGGATTCATGAATGCCGCTTCAGGAAAGATGCTCACGGATGAGCCCGACAACTTTACCGATTATGCTCACGTCACTGGTAACCGGTATGGAATGGTAGGCAGGGTTGGCGGGTATGAGAAAGATGCCGCTCGTTCCCCTGTGCAGCTTTTTGACAGTGGCTTCGTCACCGAGTAGCGCTACGACGATATCCCCGTTGTCCGCGGTTTGCTGTTTGCGGACGACGACGATGTCTCCGGGAACAATATGCTCTTCGATCATGGAATCGCCTTTGACTCTCAGGCCGAAATAGTCAGCCGTTGCCGGAGTGGGAGGGGTGACGAAAACCCACTTCTCGATATTTTCGTCAGCAAGGATGGGAGTTCCGGCAGCGACCGTGCCAAGGATCGGTATCATCAGCGAGGGAGTAGCAGGCGTTCCTTTGATGAGGTCGGGCTGAGGGAGGTACCCCTTGCGCTCGAGCGTCTTGACATAGACAACGACCGAATTGAGGGAGCTAAACCCAAAGTGGCGCCGTATGTCCTCCAGGCTAGGACGGAATCCCGTTCTGCGAGCGCATGCCTCGATAAACTCCAGCACAGCCTGTTGCTTGCCGGTCAATCCCTCCACTGGTGCACCTCCACCGTAGTGTACTTACTACAATTGTAGTGTATACACTATGTCAAAGAAATGCAAGAGGAAGAGGGTGATGCCCCACCTCTCTCCTAGAGGCTCTGAACAGCGGTTGCGATGCGCATGAGCCCTTCCTGGATCGTAGCACGCGGGCAAGCGATGTTCATGCGTTCGAAGCCTTCGCCTCCGGGTCCGAACACATATCCGTCGTCCAGGCCTACCTTGGCTTTTTTCTTGAGGAACTCCGACAGCTCCTGAACACTCATGCCAAGCATGCGGAAGTCCAGCCACATGAGGTACGTGCCCTCGATGGGCATAGCCTTGATCTGCGGCAGCCTGTCTGCGAGGAACCGATTCACATATGCTATGTTCTCTTCGATATAGTGAAGCACCTGTGTCAGCCAGTCATCACCCTCCCGGAAAGCTGCCTCAAGCGCCGTGTATCCAAACGGCGTAACGCTGCCTACTGCTCCCGTGATGCGTCTCTGCACCATATCGCGCAGCTCCGGGTTGGGCACGATCGCGAAGCTGGTTGCCAATCCTGCCAGGTTGAACGTCTTGGAAGGAGCCATACAGACGATACAGCGCTGCTCGAATTCCGGGCTGATGCAGGCAAAGGGCGTGTGATGCACTCCGTCCAGCATAAGCTCGCAATGGATCTCATCTGAGACCACGATGCCTCCATGCTCGGTGACAATCTCACCGACAGCACGGAGTTCCTCGGGAGTCCAGACCCTTCCTACCGGATTGTGCGGGCTACACAGGATAGCCATCTTCACGCGCGACGGACTTTGTGCCATCCCGTGAGGTTGGGGTTGAAAGACTCGTCTCAGCCCGTCTAGGTCCATGGTATAACGATGGCCATCCCAGATGAGCTGGTTATTTGCGATCTGGCATCCGTTCTCGCGGACAGCAGTCCAGAAGGGATAGTAAACAGGGCTCTGAACGATGATCTCGTCTCCCGGGCTGGTCCATGCGCGGATGATTGCATGAAGGGCGGGTACGACGCCGGGAGTGAACAGGAGCCATGACGGGTCGACCTTCCAGTGATACTTCCGCCACAGCCGTTCCGTGATGGCATCAAGAACAGACTGGCTGGCGCAGGAGTAGCCATAGCATTCATGCTGTGCTCGCCGGACAAGAGCTTCGGTGACGGGCTTCGGTATGGGGAAGTCCATGTCGGCCACCCACATGGGCAGCACGTCATCACTGCCGAAGATCACACAACGCTCATCCCACTTGAGACAGCCCGTGTTGTGACGGTCCAGCCCGTGCTCAAAATCGTATATCATATGCCCCCTCCGTTACAGGATGCCAGCAACGGCAAATGCTGCTATGGTCGATACAACTGCGATAGCGGCCCCCGTGCACAGCTGCCCCGCCGTGTGATCTTTGACACTGAATTTTGAAACGGCGACTAGCGCAAACAGCACCAGCGAAATCAATCCCCACCAGCCATAGATGATGGTGAGAGCGGTGATGGGCCCCGCTGCTCCGGCTGCGTGCCCAGAGGCCTTGTAGTGCAGAAGGTTGACGAGAGCAAGTCCTGCCACGGTGATCGTATACGACAGCATGATGGCCAGGTTGAGGCGGGAATGACGGAAGAACACGATCATGATCACCGTGCCCGCGACGTATCCTGCAATACTGAGGACGAACCCGGCCCTGCGCTCTCCCTTGTAATCGCCATGGTGCGCTATCAGATACAACCACGCAGCGAGAGGGATAATCCCCGCGCAGACAACCCCGGTGAGGCAGGCGCCCAGGTTGCGCTGAAGCGGCTTCGCTATATAGAGCGAGACAAAGGTCGCGATCGCCACGACCGGCGGATCCAGCAGATAGGTCCATAGCCGCATTCGCTTTTCACGTGTAAGCATACGCCCCCTCTTGTTCTCTGATTGCAAGAATCGTTTCACATCACTGTAGTATAGTCTCGAATTGCATCCTGCTCGTGGCCGGATGGTGCGTTATACTTGTTCAGACGAGGAGAGACAGATGCGGGTAGTTACACTGGAGAGCAGACAGAAAGCTTGTGCAGTCATGAATGCTGGCAGCTGGAGCAGTTCCAGGCATCGCTCGCTCGACTGGGCCACAGGAGAGCGAGTCGTGGTTCTTGTGGCCCGCACTGCTGTTTTGACGGCGATGGTCTCTGGCCCACGCGTCAAGTCAGACGCTGTGGAATGGGCCTCAACCACAGCAGACTGGAATGTTCCTCTCATACAGCTCAAGCTTCTGGAGGGCGATGCAGGGCGACAGCTCAATGAAGGTACTCGCGCTATCCTGAGAGATACGTATGGGGAACAGGTCTATTTTCGCATTCTCCTGCTTGGGACGAGGCTGGGAGATGGGCCGGAACGTTGCATCTGCAAGCTGCTGGAGGAAATGAATCCCTGAGGAAAGGACGCGACAGGCAAGCGCGTTATCAACAGAGTGAAAGCGAGTCCAAGAGAGGTTAAGAAAAGTGATGGTAGTCGTGTGGTGGAGACAAGGCCATGAACACGCTCCAGTATCCCCGGGAAGGCAGCTGTGGACCTTCTTGTGGATGCATTCCTATGAATTCGTCTGTCCGAGCGATAGTGCAGTAAAGATGCGAGCAGACAAGTGGTGCTGCGATCTGGCCGCGAGATCCCCTTCGCCGGCCTGGAGGCCGCAGAGGAGATTGCTGGTTGCGCGAGCGATGGTTAGAAGAGACGTTCGGGTCACGGGTGCTCTCGCACGAAACCTCAGCCAGCAGTTGCCTTCCGGAAATCGATTTTCGGAGACCTGCTGGCCTGACCATGTCACTTGGTGTTCGGGTGAGCCACGCCAACCGTTTCCGAAGTCCGCTGATTCTGAGCGGTCGATGGATAACACAACGTCGTGCCATGCCGGGCAAGTGGAGACTTCTCCATTAACCCGGAAGGTAGAAGCACCAGTGCCAAATGGCGGTCGTGAGGAGTTGGCTTTCGTGGCAGCAGGAGACCCCTGACGCAGGCACTACGTCCAGCAAAGACGCCACCGACCGTGTCTGCGACCGATACATGCCGCAGCTGCGCGATGTTGGCAAGGAGTATTTCTACGTCGTGATGCTGGATATTCGCAACAAGGTCATCTGCGACACCGAGGTCAGCCGCGGCAGCATTAGCGCCAGTGTCGTCGGCCCTGCCGACATCGTCCGCGAGGCGTGCATCCATCATGCCAGCCGGGCCGTCCTCGTACACAATCGCCCCTCCGGTGAGACAGATCCCTCCAAGGAGGACATCGACACCACCAACAAGATCGTGCAGGCGCTGAAGTACGTCGGCGTGCGCGTCCTGGACCACATCATTGTGGGCTGCACGCGCCAGGACGGGTTCAGCTTCGCCACGGGCGGGGTGGCATGGAAGAGGAGTTGCGCTTAGTGTTGCTATTGCATAAACTGATAAACGAAAGAACGGAGCATAGGGGGTAGTTCGCAGGACATCTAGATGGAATATACGGCGGAGGTGAGAAGAATGTCAAGGAGGGCGCTAGGCAGTCTGTTCATTCTTGTTGCTATTCTGCTTGCATTGCCGTGGTTGACCGTCTCCTGCCAGGGGCAACTGGTTGCGCGGGGAACCGGATACCAAGTCATGACCGGCAACATCCAGGAGAGTGCGTCGTCAGTGACGGACGAGTCTGCCACGGATGCCAGGCAGCCAGGGAGCTTCCTGCTCTGGGTCACGTTCGTGTGCACGCTGGTAGGAGTTCTTGCAGGGCTGTTCGGACCGATTGAGGGCAACGCAGCATCCAGTGCGATGAACCTCATGGCTGTCCTCGGCGGTATTCAGACTACCGCCGTCCTCCTGTTCATGGTGACGATCCGCAATCGCGTGTATGAGTGGATCAGTGGTTCCGGATCGGGACACGTCGGCGTCAGCGAGATGGCGCAGATGATCTCTGTTGCTGTGCAGCCGGGATGCTATTTGACGTTGATCGTATCGGCAATCATCTGTTTTCTCGGCCTGCAGGGTGCCACGAAGTTGCGGGGGGAAATGAATGCTGGCTTCTTGGCATCGGCGGCATCCCCAGAAGACAGTGGGCCCGCACGTGGACGCACGTGCCCGTCCTGTGGAGCCATGAATCCGGCGGGCAACATGTTCTGCACCAA
Source organism: Caldisericota bacterium (assembly GCA_022710025.1). Lineage (GTDB taxonomy): Bacteria > Caldisericota > Caldisericia > Cryosericales > Cryosericaceae > Cryosericum. The sequence continues at coordinate 10,397 of JAKLHS010000010.1, forward strand.
CTGTGGCGTGAAGCTTGAGGATCAAAACAGGACGACAGATTAGTAATGATAGGGGAGGGGGAGAATGGCGGATTTGATTCACAGGATGGCCGACTCTGTACAGCATGGTGTCGCCACGATTCAGGCGAAGTCCCGGACGGCGGCGGAGTCGTCGAAGATCAACAGTCAGAAAGGTGTTCTGCAGACAGAGCGGGCGCGGCATCTGCAGGAACTGGGCGCCATGGTCTACATGGGAATCGTGCAGGGGAGTTCGGATGAGGCCGCCATCCGCGAGAAGTGCTCGCTCGTGCAAGCCATCGACGGACAGGTGAAGAAGCTCGATGAGCAGCTGGCATCGCTCAAGGAAGAGGAGCAGGCTGCCATCAACGGACGCAGGGTCGTCGGTACGTGTACATGTGGTACTCTCCTGTACGAAGGCGAACGGTTTTGCGGCGCCTGCGGAAAGCCGGTTGCAGCAACTCCTGCCACCGTTTCGGCAACGAAAACCTGCTCCGCCTGTGGAGCCGAGATACCGGCCAACGCTGCCTTCTGCTCCAAGTGTGGGAGAAAGACAGCGGACGACTGACATTGAAACAGAAGGAGGGTCGTATGTTCTGTCCATCCTGTGGCAAGGAACTGCCGGACGATTCGCAATTTTGCACCGCGTGCGGCGCAAGCCTGGGAACGGTGTCCACGAAGCATCGGTCCTGGAAGAAGCCTCTCATCATCACCGTCCTGGTCCTGGCGCTGCTTGCCTCCGCGGGAGTCCTGCTGCCCAGGCTGCTTGCCCGCCGTTCCCCCGGCACCCCCGCTCTCATTCCATACCGCACGGGCGACAAATGGGGCTTCTGCAATCGCAAGAAGGAGCTCGTCATCCCCGCCGTGTATGACGACGCCAACTTCTTTGCGGATGGCCTCGCACCCGTGAAGCTCAACGGCAAGTGGGGCTTCGTGAACACCAAGGGCACCTTCGTCCTCCCCGCCGTGTATGACTGGGCCTATCCCTTTGCGGACGGCCTCGCGGCCGTGAAGCTCAACGGCAAGTGGGGCTTCGTGAACACCAGGGGCACCTTCGTCCTCCCCGCCGTGTATGACTGGGCCGAGCCCTTTGCGGACGGCCTCGCGCCTGTGATGCTCAACGACAAGTGGGGTTTCATCAACACCAAGGGCACCCTCGTTATCCCTACCCTGTATGACGACGCCTATGACTTCGCGGACGGCCTCGCCCTCGTGGAGCTCAACGGCGAGTATGGCTTCATTGACACCACGGGCACCGTCGTCGTCCCCGCCGTGTATGACGGGGCCTGGTCCTTCACAGACGGCCTCGCGAAAGTGGAGCTCAGCGGCAAGTACGGCTTCATCGACACCAAGGGCACCGTCGTCGTCCCCGCCGTGTATGACTGGGCCTATCCCTTTGAGGACGGCCTCGCGGCCGTGAAGCTCAACGGCAAGTGGGGCTTCATTGACACCAAGGGCACGCAGTACTGGGAGAACTAGGAGAGCGGCAGGCACATTCCAGAGCACGCATGAGGGCAGTCAGCCAAAGGAGGCATCGCATGTACTGTAAAAACTGTGGACGACAGATCACCGACGGGTCCCGGTTCTGCCCGTTCTGCGGCAAGGATCCGGCAGAGGCAGCAGCCCTCGCCTGTAAGGCGAAGACAACAAGCGTGTAGCATCAGACGAAGAAGGAGGGTCGTATGTTCTGTCCATCCTGTGGCAAGGAACTGCCGGACGATTCGCAATTTTGCACCGCGTGCGGCGCAAGCCTGGGAACGGTGTCCACGAAGCATCGGTCCTGGAAGAAGCCTCT
>JAKLHS010000100.1 GCA_022710025.1 Caldisericota bacterium
CAGTTTCATCCGGAGGTGCAGAAGCTTGTTGAGGCAGGTGTTCCGGTGGCCGTGGTTCTGTATCCACTGGTACGGACGCATCCGGATGCCTATCGCAAGTCTGTCGCCATTTGGTGTGCTCCCGATCAAGTCGAGGCGCTGGGGCGCGCGCTGATGTCAAAACCAGTAATGGGTGAGGTAGGGGCTTGCAGTCATCCGATCGACGAAAACATCAAATTGGGGAAGCGTTTGGGAGTGAACTCCACCCCAATGGTGTTTTTGCCAAATGGACAATCGTTTGCCGGCTATCGTCCTGCCAGTGAAGTATTGGCTTTACTGCAGATAGAGGCCCAGCAGAAGTAGAGAAGTCGAGTGGGCGGATTCTGGAGGAGGCATGCGACATGATGTCTGGGTATATCAGGCGCTACATCACACGAGGCGGATCATGGTACGGCTTGGGATCTGGGGTAGCTATGGGCCTGTCTGTCCTTCTGGCGGGCTGTGGGGGCTATGAGTCCAATTTCAGTTGTAAGGGGTATCCGGATCAAGCGACGTGTGAGTCCGTCTCGGAAGCCTACGAGAAGCGGTTCTCTGCTGGGCAGAAGGTGACGCAGTACACGAAAGACCAAAAGGGCGGTGGACAAGACACCAGCTCAAGCTCTGGCCCTGGTCAGGTCACTCCTCCGATGATCTTCAGCGGCAAGACGGACAGCGCCATAGGCAAGCCGGTGATTACGCCGGTGTCGGCTCTTCGTGTGACGGTATTTCCATGGAAGGATACGAAAAAGCGCCTCCATGATCAGTCGCGGCACTATCTCATTGTCGACGAACCAGATTTTATTTTCGGACACATGGCGCAGGGGGTGAGTGCTGGGTCGAGTTCGGGGCATGGAAAGGATCTGTATCCGAGAATGGGGCGGATGGTCGAGAAACGAGACGGAAAGAGAACACCCAGTGGGAATGCGGCGGCGAACGCCATGACGGAGAATGTTCCTGAAGTTGGCCAACGTTCGGCGCCGATGTCCGTGAACCCTCTTGGCTCGGGTGGCATCATGCCGCAGGGATTTCCTCAGCTCCCTCAGACCGGGGCGTCCAATTATCTGACCGATGATGGGCCGCTGCCACCCCAGTAGTGGAAGGAACCCAGAGGAGCGAATATGTCAACGATCCTTGAGTGGAAGGTAAAGCAGCTGGTCGATCGGACAGCCATCAGTGACTGGCTGCCCTATGAGGCTTGGGATGACACCAATCAGGTCTATCGATTGGATGATGGGCGCATCGGTGTGGTGTTTTCTAGCAAGCCCCTACTGGGATTGTCGGAAGAGTCTATTCAGAAGCTGACGAATCTCTTCGAGTCGGACCTGCCAATTGGAACCACGTTTCAATTCATGCTTCATGCGTCCCCCATTATCGAGCCATATCTGGACAATCACGTGATTCTGGCGCAACGAGGTCAGGCAGGGGAACGTTATGTAGCTGATGCGAGAAAGACCGCAGAGTTCTATCTGCATGCCAGAGATACACAACTGACGTCTAACCCACCTCTGCGCCCACGAGATTTCACGGTGTATGTATCCGTGGCGTTCCCAACGCAGGAATCGACGGCGCAAGGATGGGAAGACGAGCGGATTCATCAAGCGGTGTCGGGCATTGAGGGGCAATTGAACACGTTGGGATTATTACCCGAGCGCGTAGGGCCGCTGCAATTATTGAGTCTCTTGCATGTGTTGCTCAATCCGGGCCACAGCTGGGAGAGTCGGCCGCCGGCGTACAGCGACCAACTGCCGATACGAGATCAGGCGGTCCGTCTCGATACGAAGGCGACGCTTCGCACCAAGATGATTGAACTGGACGGAAAGTTTCTCAAGACGCTGACTGTTCAGTCATGGCCTGTGCAGTGGCATGGCGGGAACAATCGTGAGTTGATTGGGAGCTTGATCCGGTTCACCGATCAAATTACCTGTCCATTTTTTCTGACGCTGAATGTGTTGAAATTTGACCAGGTCAAAGCGAAAGGCAAGTTACGAAAGAAGCACGTCATTATTAATCAGCAGGCCAGTGGGTTTCTTCTGGGGCTCATTCCCTCCCTCAAGTTCAAATTGGATCATTTCAATGGCGTCCAAGCGCAACTTGAAAATGGCAGACAGCTCATAGGGTCCTATTTCCAGGTCGTTCTGTATGGGGATACACCGCGACATGTGGAGGAGCAGACAGGCGCCCTTCGGGCTCTCTATCGGGCGAAGGATATCAACTTGCAGGAAGATCACTTCATTGGATGGAAAATCCTTATGACGGGTCTACCCCTCGGACTACCGTCGGACGACAAAGCGCTCATTGATGGTCTGCGACGAATGAAGACTTACCATACCGAGGTCCCGGCGCATATTTGCCCCATTGTGGCTGACTGGAAGGGGGGAGGAGCTCCAGTGGTGCTGCTGACGTCTCGTTCAGGTCAATTGATCACCATGGATGTGTTCGCCAATCAACAGACGAATTACAACATGGCGATCGCAGCGACATCGGGGGCGGGTAAATCGTTCTTTATGAACAATTGGATCAAGAGCTACTTGGGTATTGGTGGCCAGGTGTGGGTCATCGATGCTGGCTTCAGCTACGTCAAACTTGTGGAGTTGCTCAAGGGGCAATACATCCAGTACGGCGCAAACGCTCAACGCCTTTGTTTTAATCCGTTCAGCAAACTTGTGCATTGGGGGAGTAATGCCGGCGGGGTTGACGATCCAAGTGACCGAGCCGATGAACTGGCGACCCTCAAAGCGTTGCACGCGCAAATGGCGTCACCTTCGCGCCCTCTCTCCGATGTCGAGCTCTCGTTCATCGAAGAGGCGATCATGCGCGTACTCGAAGGAGAGGGATGTGAGGGATGTCCGGATTCGGTACACAAGGTGTTGAAGAGCATGACTGATCCTCGAGCCAGAGATCTCGCGCGTGTGCTGGCTTCCTATGCGAAGGGGGGTATGTATTCCCATCTCTTCAACGGGGCGAACAACGTCAATTTTGAAAATGACTTTGTGGTGCTTGAACTCGACGGATTGAATGAACAGAAGCAGTTACGGTCAGTCATTCTCCTGCAGATGCAGATGAATATCCAGGCAGTGATGTACAAAAAGGAGAACCGTGGCCGGCGGAAATTCGTCATTCTAGATGAGGCGTGGGATTTGTTGTCTCAGGGAGGCAATACCGCTGCGTTTTTTGAAACCGGCGC
>JAKLHS010000101.1 GCA_022710025.1 Caldisericota bacterium
CGGCGCTCCCTGAACACCCCGAGACAGAAGAAGAGTAGAGACTTGCGCAGGGAGGGCAGCACATGAAGATCGTGGCCGGGAACTGGAAGATGTACAAGACAATAGACGAGGCCCAGGTTTTTTTTCGCGAGTTCGCTGCTCTGGCTTTGCCCCTGCCTCAAAATGTTGAGGTCGTGATTTTTCCGAATTACATAGCGCTGGGAGCATTTGCCGGAACGGCTCTGAACGGTGTGATCCTGGGGGCTCAGGATGTGGCTGCCGATGCCGAGGGAGCGTTCACGGGGGAGGTATCGCCAGCGATGATCCGTTCAACAGGCGCAAAATACGTTTTGATTGGGCATTCCGAACGCAGACACGTTTTCGGAGAGTCCCCGGATGTTGTGCATCGCAAGCTGCTCAACGCCATGGAGGGATCGCTCGTTCCTGTACTGTGTGTAGGAGAGACACTTGCAGAGCGGACCAGCGGACGTGCGACGGAGGTCGTTCGAGGACAGTTGGATGGAGCTCTTTCCGGCATTGCTCACCTTGACCGGGGTCACCTTATGGTGGCCTATGAACCAGTATGGGCAATTGGTACAGGCGCCAACGCAGAAAATGATCAGATCGAGGAAATGCATAGTCTCATCCGGAGCCATCTCAGGCAGCTCCTCGGGGACGGCGCGGGGCGAGGCATCCCTATTCTTTACGGCGGCAGCGTCAAACCAGCTAACTTTCGATCGATTGTTGCACTTCCGTCGGTAGATGGAGGCCTTGTCGGTGGGGCAAGCCTTGTGCCGGCTTCCTTCACAGAACTGGTGAAGATCGCAGCACAGTGCTGACGACGGTTCATCTTGACTGAAAAGGCCCCGTCTCATGGGAGGGACGGGGCCTTTCAACACCGCGAATGATAAGCCAGGTTCTGTCGTGGTCAGTCATTTATCTAAGCGACATACCCGAAGGCAGGGAGAAGCAGCCCTATGTGCCTTCCTATTCTGTCTTGCTCCAGCCGGGGTTTGCAATGCGCAGCCCATCACTGGTCTGCCGGTGGTCTCTTGCACCGCCATTTCACCCTTGCCTCTTGCGAGGCGGTATCCTTTCTGTTGCACTTTCCTTGGGGTTGCCCCCACTCGGATTTCCCGAGCGACTCGCTTCTAGGAGCCCGGACTTTCCTCAGACGGGAAGACTTCCCGTCTGCGACTGACTCATTCGCGGTCCTTTGTCGGAGCGTACAGAATCTTGCCGCAGATCTCGCAACGAATAAGATCCTCTGCTCCCTCGTCGCTTCCTACGTTGTGCAAGCTGACCAACGTCTTCTGTGGAAGTCGTACATGGCAATACTCACACGTCGAGCTTGTCACTCGGGCGACGGGAGCTCCACTGAATTTCTCCGAGAGGTTTTCAAAAATGAGTTTTGCTTTCAGGGGCAGCTTGTCTTTGCGACTTCTGATATCCTTCTCCAGTGCTGGGAGCGACTTCTTCACGGCTGCTCGCGACACGTCATCGGACTGGGGGATCGCTGCCAGTTCCTTACGAAGCTTCTCTGCCAGCATTTCAGCAGCCCTGATCTGGTCTTCGATATCCTGCCGGTCATGGAAGTTTCTGCTCTGAGCTTCCTCGACCTTCTCCTTCTCGAGGGTCAGTTTCTTCATCTTCTCCTCGAGTTTCTGCACCTTATCTTCAGACATTTCTTCTTTGCCGAGCTTCGCCCCAGCTTCGTGGACCTTGGCGGAGAGTTCGTCCAACTTCTCTCCGATCTTGGCCTCCTGTGCCTTGAAATCTTCCAGTTGAGACTGCAGCGTAGTGAGGCGATCATGCGTCTCGGCGATCTTCGTCGTCAGGGAGGAAGACAGATCCGACTCCTCCAGAAGTCTTTGCTTCTGGCGGTAGTCCAACTGGAGTTCCTGAAGTTCCCACAATTTGTCGATCAACATCGGTTCACCTCAATGCCTTTCTGTCAGTAACTTCCGTGACACCCTGGTGGGCCCACCTGGATTCGAACCAAGAACCAAGAGGTTATGAGCCACCTGCTCTGCCGTTGAGCTATGGGCCCTCATGCTCATGTCGTACGGGAGACTTCCTGCAGCTTTTCCATTATAGGACTACCGGGACGACCGTCAACGTGCCCGCGTGCGGATGTATGCAAGGGCCTGATCACGCGAACGCAGTACACCGTCAAGCTGGAGGCGCCGGACTTCAGCAAGGAGACTGCCTATCTGTGGCCCCGTTCGTCCTCCTATGTCAAGAATGTCCCGGCCTGACAGCAGCAAGGGCTGGCGAGACAGTTCAAACACGTGGTCCAGGTAGAAGCGCTCATCCGACAGCCCCATACTATCCAGATGGGCTTTCAGGATACGTAAGACCGGCGCTGGCAGCTGCTCAATTCTATCAGAAATCCCGCTTGGAGTCCGCGTGCGGCTTCTCAGCGAGCGGCGCGCTTCTTGCTCGCGGTGGTGCCACGAGCGGCATGCCGATGCGGCACGATCGCTCAGCCCAAAATCTTTGAGAATGTTTTGGACCGTTTCCGGCAGGAGTGGCCCCAGCCAGACCAACAGTGGATCGATCCAGAATCCGGTATCCGGCTTGAGCAAGGGCAACGTATGGCTTTTTTCCAGCTCCGCTAGCAATCGCCGTCGTGGCGAGCGCGGGGATGTGAGAGGAAGCCCGATCAGATGGCAACCAAGGGAAGACAGACCGTCGACGCAGGCGACGAGCGTTGTCCCGGCAAGCATCTCCTTGAACTCATCCTGCGCACGCTTGTTGCGTCGGACATTGAGGAGCCCGAGTTCAAGGGCTTCGCGAGCTTTTGCGCTCGTACCTGATTCCAGCGCAAAGCCAAGTCGCGCCTGCGTCGCAACGGCCCTGAGAATGCGTGCTGGATCCTCGATGAAGCTGTCGGGGTAGGTGATGCGGACAATCCGCGCAGCCAGATCAGCAAGACCGCCGGTAACGTCAATAACGGTACCGAAGTCCTGCTCGGCAAGGGACATAGCCATGGCGTTGATCGTGAAGTCGCGTCGCAGCAAGTCCTTCATGAGCGACGCCGGCGCAACGGTCGGCAGTGAGCCGGGAAAGTCGTAGTACTCCAGACGCGCTCCGGCGAAATCATATTCGCGATCACCGATGTGTACTTTGTGCGTCATGAATCGCCCATAGGAGATGACCTGGGTCCCGAAGGTTCGAGCGACTGCCGCCGCCACACCCGAGACATCCTTT
>JAKLHS010000102.1 GCA_022710025.1 Caldisericota bacterium
TGACCGCCCCCAGCACTGCCTGTGCCTGCAAAAGCCCTTGCTCGGGAGAAGCAAGGTCCAGTACGTCGACCATGCTTCTCAGGCAGGAACACGGGCAATCGCCCGGCAGACAAGCGGTCGTGTCCGCCTGCTGCGCCTCGCCGGCCGGCATGCGCGCCAACAGATCCCAGCTCCACTCCCTCATCCCGGACTCCTTTCGTCTGCTCGCCCCCGTCAACACGGGCCGCGTTTCTACCAGTGTAGCGAATGCGAGTCACGTACAAACCACCGTCTTTGCGCTGCCTGATGGTCATGCACCCTGCAAAACAGACAAGGGGGCACTCCGCGGAAAAACGGGCGTCCCCTTGTCTGCACTCCTGAGCAGGAAGTTATACTGCAGCCTGCTGATCCTCGGTAATGACAGCCACTCCCTGCGGCGTCTGCTGGATGCGCTCAAGAGCATGTCCCAACACCCGTGTGATCAAGGTCTCGTATGACATGCCCGCCAGCCGCGCCAGAATGGGCAGGTCTGAATGACGTTTGTTCAACCCGGGCAGCGTGTTGAGCTCGATGAAGTGAGGAACGCCGTTCTCGTCAAGCCGGATGTCCACCCTTGCCATGTCCCGGCAGCGCAATTCCTTGTAGACGCCGACGGCGAGTGACCGAATAGCCCGGTCCGTCGAGTCATCCAGGTCCGCCGGCAGGCGATAGATGATCCTGACATCGCAATTGCGCTTCTCATCCAGACCATACACGAAGTTGGCCATATCCTTGGTCTTGTCGCTTGGAACGACCTCCATGACGGCTACTACCTCCGGTTCACGGTTGCCGACGATGCCGACCGTGAACTCACGGCCCGGCATGAATTCCTCGACAAGGACCGTTTCGCCCGGGTAGGTCGCCATCAGGTACTGAACACGCTGCGCCAGCTCGTGTGCGTTGCGTACTTTCGAGCGATCGTCGATGCTCATGCTGGAACCCTCGCATGAGAGTTTGACGAACAGCGGATAGCGCAGCTCCCGGTTTTCCATCATGCGCTCGAGCTGAATGGAGTTGTCCACTGTATAGAACGCGGGGGTGGCGAAACCTGCCTGCGTTACGATCTTCTTGGTCCATGCCTTATCGAGCGCCAGTGCGATCGTCAGGGAGTCCGAACCGACGTAGGGGATGCCCAGCATGTCGAAGATCGCAGGCATCTGCGCCTCGCGTGCACGACCGTTGATTCCCTCGGAGATGTTGAAGACGAGGTCCACCGGCTCCTTCTGCAGCTTCGCGACAGCGGGCACGCCGAAACCAAGCCGGACCGTCTCGTATCCTTCGGCGCGAAGCACACGTTCAATGTCTTCGACGGTTCCGATGTCGTCCAGCTCTTCGAAGCGGTCGTCGGGCAACGACGCCGTTACGTGATCAAAATCAGTTTTGAGATTGTAGCAGATTCCTATGCGCATGGTGCATTCTCCTCGGTTCTGGATAGGTGGTGGTCGCGATGACGATCACGGCTGTCCAGCCCGACCATCGCCGAGAAGCGTCGAGTACGGCTCATACCGCCACTCGACAGCGGGGAGAATTACTGAGAAATGGATGTTGGCAATTGAAAGGAAACGTGCGTACAGCCCCCGTCGATGCCGCTTGCGGCTCGGGGGTGGTTCGTCGACCGAATCGTATTCGTCGTACGAGAGAACCATTGCTGTATCTGTGTTCACGCAGTTGTCTCCCATGATGTATATGTAATGCCGGAGAAACTATAGTGGGGTCAATTCCCTTGTCAATACCATCAAACCCGCATGCCGGCACGATCAAAGAGGCGGGTTCACTGGCTCTGCATCAACGTTGCGGCTTTCCCGCCTTGGTATCTTTCTTCACCATTCGCGCACCGGATCCTCCCGTCACAGGTCGAGGTTCCCTGGTACGCTCTTTTTGTGCCGCTTTCGATCCGGATGGCTGCCGCACCCGTGCCGGCGACGATTTCACATTTTCAACCACCCCCGCCATCCCGAAGGGCTTGCCACCGACGCGCCGGCTGAGCCTTGCTCCGGCAAGGCATTTGTCCACCAGGAACTTCCGTTTCTCAAGGGGTTTGAGCAATTCGTCGCAAGTCAGATCCAGATTGACCGGCGTCACGGAGATGTACCGTTCGGCGAGAGCATATCCGTCACTGCCGGGCTGCGCATCATGAGGGCCTGAATTGCCGGCGATCCAGTAGTATGCGCGACCTCGAGGAGAAAACTGCTTGTCGACGTAGTTTTCGTAGGCACGAATACCCTGTTTGGTGATCATCGTCCCCCGTATCTCGGCCAAGGGAACATTCGGAACGTTGACGTTCAGAATGGCTGTCGCCTCAACGATTCCCTCATAGAACTCGGGTTCTGCCAGGATCCCCATCAGTACCGCCGCGGCCGTTTCGAAGTGGTGTGGCTGGACACCATGCTCCATGTCGAGACTGAGAGCGATGGAGGGCACGTGGTGTCGAAGCCCTTCAAGTGCGGCGCTGACCGTCCCGCTGTAGAGAACGTCGTAACCCACATTCGGTCCGTGGTTGCAGCCGCTCACGACGATGTCGGGCGGATCGTCCTTCATCACATCCAGAAGAGCGACCAGGATACAGTCGGTCGGTGTTCCCCGCAAGGCAAACCCCTTGAGACCGCACGGCATCGTGACTTCACGGATGGGCAGGATATCACCCAATGTCAGCGAGTGACTTGACCCGCTCTGGTTGCCATCCGGTGCCACGACCGTCACATCATACCGTTCGGCCAGCACCCCGCCGACGACGTTGATTCCCGTGGCGAAGATACCGTCGTCGTTGGTCAACAGGATGCGGATGCGCCGGGCTTTCCTAAGTGTCCCCATGCCAACTCCCTAAAACTCGTAGGTCACGCCTTTTCGCACTGCGACCGTGTTCTTGATATATCCGTCCAGCGCTTCCGGCGACCTGGAGTGCATCGGCACCAAGACGTTCGGGTCGACTGCCATCACCAGATCCCTGATATCCAGCTCGCTTGCATGTCCCGGCGTGCCGATCAGGTAGAAGTCCATGCGAAGGTCCTTCACCCATCTCTGCAGGACAGCATACTCGGGGTCGTACGCTCCCAACGGCTCGCCACCCGAATGGATGAACGTCGTATGCGGCGCCGGATTGATCTCCGTCAGCTCCCCCAGGTCGGCGAAGTCGAGCTGAAGCATGTACGCGCCGGGATC
>JAKLHS010000103.1 GCA_022710025.1 Caldisericota bacterium
CATATCATCGAGGTCCAAAAGCGGTGTGTGAACATGGGACTCGATTTCAGACTGAAGGAGTTCCTGGGCGAGCACGACGGAAAGATGTACGGAACCTTCAAGTATGATGGATGCGTGCAAGGGGATTTGCTCAGGAAATGCGAATGCCGAACAACGGAGATCATCATCGATCCCTCCGGTTTGGCCTACAAGTGCCATGCGGACTTGTATTCGGGACGTGATCCCATCGCCCATATCCTGGATGATGACTTCTCCGAGGAAACCATCGATCGTTTTCGGCTCTGCTCTTCCTACGGGTCCTGCAATCCCTGCGATGTGAAGGTGAAGACCAATAGATTCGTAAGCGCGAAATAGGGCACGTCTACCGCCGACCGAATCGCGGCCTTATCCTGAAGAAAATCCTCAATCTTCAGGAGGCGCTATGCCACGACAGCGGCGGTATCGATCACGGAAGGAATGGAAAGGGATCATCACCGATTGGAAAAGGAGCGGGCTCAGCGGCCCTGAATTTTCCCAGCGACACGGGCTGAATCACCGCAGTCTCTATCGTTGGTCAACCAAGCTCGGTCCCCGGAAACAACGTAGCAAGATCGTTGCTGCGGACTCTTCCCCCCGAGTTCAGTCATCGGCAAAGAAGCCCCTGCTACCCCAGCCCGCTCTTCGAATCGTCCCGGTTCCTGGACATCTCGCTTCCGCGGTTGATGGGCCCCGCAAACATCAGAAATCACCAAGCCTTTCTCTGGTCATTGGCCGCCGTTTTCGAGTCGTTGTTCCCGACGGGTTTTCTTCCGCCACCCTTGGGAGGCTCATTCAGACGCTGGAGACATTGCGATGATTTCACCGATCACCGGTGCTCGGGTCTATGTGGTCTTGGGAAATACGGACATGAGGAAGGCAATCGACGGTTTGGCTGCCCTCGTTGCCGGGTCTCTTGGTCTCGATCCTTTTTCTGGGCATGTCTTTGCCTTCAGCAATCGAAGTCGGACGGCCGTGAAGCTCTTGGTCTGGGATCAAAACGGTTTTTGGGTTTGCCACAAGCGGTTGGAGAAGCAGCGGTTCCGTTGGCCGCGGGACGAGAGCGAGGTCATGTCGATGACATCTCGAGAACTGCACTGGTTGTTGGATGGACTTGATCCAACGAAGGTCGATGGTCATCGAAAGCTTGAATACTCGCAAATTGTATAATATTTGAACTTGTACTTTAGCGATTTTCATGCTATCCTGTCCCTCGTATGGAAAACCACAAGATCGCTCTCGCCATCGCGACCTCCCAGGGAGAGGATGCGCGCTTTTTCCTCGAGGAATTGGCGAAAGAGAATGCCAGCCTCCGCCGAGAGCAAGAATCCCAGCAGCTTTTGATCAAGCACCTGAAGGAAGAAAACGAATATTACCGAAAGCAACTCTTTGGCCCTTCATCCGAAAAGCGGCATACCGAGACGATTCCCACGACTCAACTGAACCTCATCTTCAACGAAGCCGAGGTTGTGGTGTCTTCCCCGGTCGTTGAGACAGAGGAGCCAGAAAAGGGTTCCGAGGCAAAACCGGAACCGAAGAAACGCGGCAGAAAGCCACTTCCGGCGAATCTTCCCCGCAAGGAAGAACGCACGAGCCCCTCGAAAACCTGTTCCTGTTGTGGGAAAGACAGAGTCTGCCTCGGCGTGGAAACCAGCGAACAGATCGATGTTCAGCCCGCCAAGGTGATCGTGAAGCAGACCGTTCGCGAAAAGCTCGTCTGCAAAAACCCCGACTGTGACGAATTTGAAAAGGTGGAGACTGCTCCTCTCGAGCCTCAGATCATTCCCCAGAGCCTGGCGACCCCCGGAACTCTCGCCCACGTCATCACCGCCAAATACGCCGACGGGTCGCCCCTCTATCGACAGGAATCACAGTTCCTGCGCATGGGCATCGAGATTTCGCGGGGAACTCTGGCCAACTGGGTCATCAAAGCGGCGGAAGCGTGTTACACCGTGAATGAACTCCTTCTGGAAGAGCTGCGAGCGGGACCGGCGGCGAACATGGATGAAACGCCCCTTCAGGTTCTCAACGAGCCTGGCAGGAAGAATACGGATGAATCACGTATGTGGGTGGCTCGCGGAGGGCCTCCTGAGAGGCCCGTCGTCATATTCCGATATTCTCCAAGCAGATCGGGGAAAGTTGCAAGCGATATCCTGGGCTCGTTTCAAGGCTTTCTTCAGACCGACGGCTATATCGGGTATGAACTCATTGGAAAACGGCCTGGAATCAGGCATCTCGGATGCCTCGCCCACGTGCGCCGGAAATTCTTCGATGTCGAGAAAATTAACAAGGGAAGCCCCCGGAAGGGAGTCGCCCGTGAGGCTCTCGACATCATCAAAGAGATCTATGCCGTCGAACGAAAGGCGGATCATCTGGAGATGGATCCCGATCAGCGGAAAGCGTTGCGCCAAGAAGAAGCCAAGCCCCTGCTCGATAAGCTGAAGGCGCATCTCGACACATACAAAGACTCGGCTCCACCAAAGAGTCTCCTGGGGAAAGCGATCGCCTACGCCCTCAACCAGTGGGATCTGCTTCTTGTTTACCTGGAAGACGGCATTCTCCGCCCTGACAACAATGCTGCGGAAAATGCTCTCCGTCCCTTTGTCGTCGGTCGAAAAAACTGGCTCTTCGCAGCTTCGACGAGAGGCGCCGAGGCGAGCGCAATACTCTACTCAATCATCGAAACGGCCAAGGCGAATGGCCTGGAACCTTATGCGTATCTCCGCTTCCTCTTCACGGAACTCCCCAAGGCCAAGCTGGAAGCTGACATCAGGGCGCTCCTGCCGCAATACGTTGATCGGAACAGACTTGCCGAGAATTCCTGAATTCAGGCGCCCACCCGGATAACACAACCGGAGACGCCTGAAAAGACGCGGGGCATTAGGCGCTTACTTATTACCAATGGAACGCTGGCAGCGCGCAATCCTTCAATCTGGGGGAATGGCACAAATGCGTGTGCATCGGACTCCAAGCATTTCGGCGCATGGGATCAAAACCTGACAACGCAATGGCACATCCGCTATGGCGGGCGAGGAGTCATGATCTACTGGCATGTCGAGCGGAAATCATTGTGCATCCACTCGCAACTGAAGTCGCCATCCTCATCCGAGGTTGCCTCAATGATCGAAGGCGTTCT
>JAKLHS010000104.1 GCA_022710025.1 Caldisericota bacterium
GGAACGGTGTCGGAGTGCGGCGCGTAGCCGAGAGCAACGCAGAGTTCGCGTTCGAGTCTCAGGCGGTCGAACTTGTGGCAGGCAACTTCCTTCTCAGACAGCCCGGTCAGTTCCGGCGCATCCGTTTCAAAGCCCTCATTCGGGTACGCGATGTACTTATCGCCGCGCCTCGCGACGTTGAGTCGTTGGCCGGAGACGGGACAGGGAATGGTCCGCGCGATGACGCCGGGGCAGAGCGCGAGGAATGGCCGCGCATGGTCGAAGTGTTCGCCGAAATGGCGTTGCCAATCGGCGAGCGGCAACGCGGCGTCGATCAGGTGGCAAAGTTCTATCCAGGGCGACCGGTTCATTTTGCCTTCTTCACCAGCATGTCGCGGACGAATCCGCGTTTGCGGAGCCATTCCTCCAATATCACGGAATCACCGTCGCGCTCGTAGTTCATCGTGTTGCCCTGCTGGACTCTCAGCGTGTGGAACTTCGTCTTGTCCTTCATCCGGTAGCGGAAGACCACATAGTGAACGGTGTCCGTGTCGTCGGGGAGAAGCAGCGGGGCGTGCGGGTTGTGATCGAGCAACGACGTATCCTTGTCAGCCTGCCACGTGACTTCCTTGTTGGGCTCGCGGATACCGTGGAAGCACACATCGACAGGCGCGATCTCGGACAGGCCGTCGATGTCGTCGGTGTTGAAAATCGACAGGCAGCGGCCTTTCAACGGCTCCAGCGTGATCAGTTTCTTGTGGACGGCGAAGACGTTCTCGCTGCCGAGCAGGGCGTGGCCGAAGAGGATGCGGTACTTCGTGTGGACCTGCTTGCGGCGCGTGTTCATGCGAATGTCGCCGAACACGCGATTG
Source organism: Caldisericota bacterium (assembly GCA_022710025.1). GTDB lineage: Bacteria > Caldisericota > Caldisericia > Cryosericales > Cryosericaceae > Cryosericum. The sequence continues at coordinate 852 of JAKLHS010000104.1, forward strand.
TAGACGACGGCGTCGTACTCGCGGGGCTTGAACTCAACGGTTTTCGGCGTCCCGTCTTCCTCGTACACCTCCTTGCGTTCAAGGTGCTCGGGGTATCGAATAAGGAACCAGACTTCTTTATCGTACTCGAACATAAGGACGTTAGTTCCCTTGCCGACCATCAGGTCCTTCTCGAAGTACTTGTTCAGATCGGAACGCAAGCCGCGCAGGGCCGCGTCGGTGGGCTTCTTGTAGAGCGAGCGCACATCTTTCACGGGCGGGTAGTAGGTGTACGAAGACTTGCTATGCACGCGGGCGCGCGCGTAGCTCTGTTCCAGAAGATCGGGATGCTTCGTGCGCGTATCGAGCCAGACCTTCATCGCAAGGTCGGCATGGGTCAGCCCGTCCGGGGAGAACGGAATCTTGATGCCCTGGACCTCAGCCTCCTTGCGTATCCGTTCCCAGCCCTCCGTCGTGCCCAGGATTGAAGCGTAGGACAGGACGCTGTCGAGGTCGTCTGGCAGGTCGCCGGACATAATGGCCGCCCGGATCGCTTCGTAGTCCAGGTCCTTTGGCCTAGGGTCAGATGGGAGCGCAAGCTTGTGCTCCTTCACGAACGCCGGGGACGTGGCAAGCACGTCCCGGAGCAAGCCGGGATGAAGCCGCTGCAGGGCTCGGGTCGTCGCAAAACTTCTCCGCGCAATGGTCATAAACACCTCCGTTCAACGTGGCGCTAACGAGCGCCTAATACATGCGCCCGCACCAGCCCCATGAGGCGGAGGGCGCGAATTTTCCGGCTTACCGGCTGGCGCGAGGCACAATTCACCCCGGCGTCATGACTTTGAGCTGTGGGAATCCTGGTTGGCCCGAGACGGACAACGCAGACACACAACTACCGTCTGCAAAGAAAGGCTATCTCGATATGCAGACGAGGCAAGAGAAAAAAGTCGGTTGAAGCATGGTCGGTGCGGTGGGTGCCATTGGGCCTTATTGGGTGACTCACCTCCGTACTTCCTTGAAGAATGGCGGTATTTGTTGGAATATGGACCGATTTTCAGAAGAGTCGGAAGCCGGGGTGGCGGCTGACTGCGCTGTTAGGAAAGAGGAATCATGGCAAAGAAGAAGCGGCCGGCGGTAGAAGCGAGCACGGGAGAACTTCCTCCTGAAATACGTGAGAAAATTAAGGATACCCCCGAACAGACTGGGGTTGTTGGACCGCTCGTTGCACAGCTTGTGGCGAATGGGTGGAAGCTAGAACAGATTGTGTTCGGCAAACGTGAGTGGCGGATACCCAAGACTCCGTCACAGGCCACGCGACGTGAGAAAGGACAAAGTTTCGAAGGATTCCCGGTTGACATTGCTGTATTCGATGGCGTGTCGCACGTTGGGAATCCGCGTCATCTGCTGTTCATTGTCGAGTGCAAGCAACCGACGGAAACTGCGGGAGTTACCCAGCTGGAAGGGTATTTTGTTGGTGAACCGCATGCTAAACTCGGCATCTGGGCAAATAACCCTGACCCCAGCGCTTCCGCAGCATTTCTGTATCGGCAGAGTGAACGTGCTCTGCTCAAGCGGCGGAAGGTGAATGACTTTCCGCGTCCCGGAGAGCCTATCAAGCCCGACTCAATGCGCATGACTTTCAACGACTTGATTGCGCCGACAGAGCAAACGCTTAAGCGGACATTCTCGGATTTACTGGACAAGGTCGTCATGACGGACAGCAACGTCACTCGCCGGGAAGAGCAGCTGGATCAGCTATGCAATGTGATCCTACTCAAACTGGAAAGCGATAAGCAGGGCAAGGCGGATAGGACCAGCCCCGTGTTTCTGAGGCCGATGGAGTCTCACAAGCAGACAGCGAACGCAGTGAGGGATAGGTACGGGAAGTTCGTAGAACTTTATCCTGAGGTGTTCACCAGTGACAAGGACAAGCTCTTGCGGTTTAACGATGAGACAATTGCCGCGTGTGTTGAAGAGCTTTCAGGGCTTCGATTGATTGATCTGGGCGTCTCTACCATAGCCCTAGCGTTTCAGGTGCTGCGGAGTGAGGCATTGAAGCAGAACGAGGGGCAGTACTTCACCCCACAGGCCGTTATTGAGGCGGGTGTGCGGCTTCTTCAGATTCAGTTTGAGGACATCGTGCTTGACCCGGCGTGCGGCACGGGGGGCTTCCTGGTTGAGGTCATGTTGGACATGCAAAGGCGGCATCCGGACTGGCCGAGTGAAGAAGTGTCGCGGTGGGCTCAGACGCACATCTATGGAATTGAGAAGGACGCGATC
>JAKLHS010000105.1 GCA_022710025.1 Caldisericota bacterium
CGTTCTCTTGCACCTTGTAGTCGTCGGCGTTGGTATATCGATCAGTCAGTTTCATGGGTATTCTCTTGTTGTGGAGGAAGCTGTGAGTAGCGATAACTGTGGGTCAAGTGTTCTATGTACTCAACCTCGGTCCGCGGCTTTCTGCTGCCTGCGAACCATTGGCTGGAAGTGTATAGGCCCCAGGGGAATTTGCACCTTGTCGCAAGGAACCCGGAATCCCTAACTCATAGCAGGACCAATAATGATCCCTGTGTCGACTGCGACATTCGCGTTGGCAATGTCACCATCCCCAAATCGTCGCGCCCTGTCTTGTCGTCAAGTCGTACACTTATTGAATCAGGGGTGTGTACCAGGCATTTTCTGACGCTCAATCATCGATTTGCGGATGTGCAGAATTCCCGGCGGTTTGCATGGTGCTAAGCAGCGCGAGTTGCCACGGTCTTCAGTGATGCGCCACACAAACGCAGGTTTGACATCCGTCCGGAATGGTACCAGATGATGGCAGACAGGCAGAGGCGCATTTCCATTCTGAGATAAATCGATATTGTTGGTCAGTTTGCAGTCAACCGGCCATTTCTTCATCGTGCTAGTCTGTACCTTGAAGTAGAATAGGTCGGCTCGGCTTCTCTGTTATGGACAGCGATCGTCAACCAGAGCTATCGAGATTGGAGAATACAGCCTCACGAAATGAAACCCCCTCCACAACAGCAAGATACGGAAATTACTATGAATGTCCAGTGGGAAAGTCCAAGAATGCAGGGCCTTCCCCTTTGATAGTCGGTTCGAAACTTTGCGACAAAGTAGCGCCTCGAATCGAAGTTTCTTGGAGATACACCATCATTGAAAATGGGGCCCATTTTCTGAACACCGGGTTCGAAACTCGATCGGGTTCTCGGGTGCCAACGGCAGATATGATAGCGGGAACGGACCTCCAGTGTGAGGTTGAACTCCTGCCGGCAGGCATGCGAGCCACGTCATTTGGCTTTGCCCGCCAGGCGTACCAATGGAGTGAATCGTCAACAAAAAAGAGATAACAGCAAAGAGAACGCCCCCCGGATCTGCGGAGAATCACTGTCCTATGGTGGGGGGTGAATTTCGGTTTCAAGCTGAGCGATGGGTCTCGCCCGCCACGAAACGAGCTTCTTGCGCCCCACCGTACTTAATGAGCCGACTGCATCGGAAGGACTCGACAGTTCCTCGGGGAACTATCGACAGCAGACAGAGGAGTGCCGGAGAGACGTGATGTACACAGAACTGTTGCTTATGACATCATTGATTATCTCTTCCGGTTATGCTTTCTTCAGTTGACCAGCAATCCCTCAACTTCTCCTCCTCCGCCATGAACATTCAGAAGCATGCACTCCGGTTCAAGATCACGCTCCTGGGCCTTTCCCCCCGTGTGTGGCGACGAATCGAAGTTCCTTCGACGTATTCCTTCTGGGATCTGCACGTCGCGATTCAGGATGCAATGGGATGGCTTGACTATCACCTGCACAACTTCATGTTCCGTGCGGGCACAAACCGGATTGATATTGGCATACCGGAGGAGGGAGATACCGAGACAACCCAGTTACCTGGCTGGGAAGTCGATATGGCCGAGTATTTCACCGAGGTCGGAGTGGTTGCGCAATACGAGTACGATTTCGGTGACTCCTGGATCCATGAGGTGCGCCTCGAGAAGTTCCTCCCGCAATTGCCCGGCACGAAGTACCCGCGGTGTACAGGCGGGGCGGGAGCCTGTCCTCCGGAAGATTGCGGCGGTGTCTCCGGATACGCTCGTCTTCTTCGAGTACTTCGCAGACCTTCGCACGAAGACTACGAATCCTCCGTTGCATGGCTGAACGCTCAAACCCGCAAGAAGTGGCCCTATGATCTGAAAGCATTTGACGCCACCAAGGTGCGCTTCGACAATCCGCGGACGAGGTTTCGCAAGGCGTTCTCCTAGGGCGCGTATGGATTTCACACGTGATCTGTCCCTAACACATCAGATCAATGCGCACGATTACTCAGTGCATAACAAATGGCGGCCCATTTGCTGGCCAGTAGAAATACTTCGCATTGATCTCTTTCGAGTTGCCGTTTCGCTCAACCGCAACAACGGTAAGCCTCAGAGGATAAACCATGCTCGTACCTGAGAGGTCGAGCACAATGGGCTTGCCGCCGTATTCTGTAAGCTCAACGTGTTTGGCCCAGACCAAAGTCCCGTCAATATTTGAGGCTGCAAACTTGTAACCGCCCCCGGCATTCCGGTATCCATTGGCCTTCTCGTCGTACTTCTCGATTGAATACCGTATTCCAATGAGCTCTTCATCGCTGTCTGCAATCAAATGCAGATACACCTTTGGGGCGTCCGCGTCCTTATCCTGTTGGACGATGATATATGAGTTCGGCGACTGTGAATACGATGCCGGACCTCCGTTAAGGTGGCCATCTGACACTGAGCTGTGTCTTACTGTCACTGTGAAACACCCCACAAGGCTCAATGCCAAGAGGGGCGATATGAACAGCCCCATTCTCTTTACACAGTTCATATCTTCTCCTTTCGTGGGACGAAGTGCTTTCCAGCACGCTCTTTCAAGCGTCCGCTTGGAAAGCCATTGTTGCTCAGCGTTGGTGACTTATCGAGCATTCGGCCTCGACTGAGCTCAGGATTTCCCGATTACTGAAGGTTTGTTGACTCACGTTCTTCGCCTCCACAGGTTCCCCGTCTGAGGTCACATGCTGTCTGCAACTAGAGTATGATACTTGAGTCATGGCCGTAAGTTGTCAAGATTCTGTCAGCGAATCATCATAATGCCGTCGTAATGTTCTCTCTTCTTGAGCCCGATTCTCTGTGATTGGTCTACGGTTGTCACGTCAGAGTGGCTTCCCGGCCCTGGCACACAGGCCCGTCTCCCACTCCACCTTGCGTTACGCGCGCTTTCCGCGTCCCTTTGCTTTCCAGTCATGTTTCGCCCATCGGCCGGTTGGCAGTTGGCGA
>JAKLHS010000106.1 GCA_022710025.1 Caldisericota bacterium
GGTTTCGCCATATCGCGGGACCGGGACGAACAGAGCGCCACGTAGCAGACGCAACGGCATACATGCGTTTTTCAGCAACTCTGCCAGCGCTGTCGCAAGTCGGTATTCGCCACGGGTCTTCATCTGAAGAACGGCTTGGCGAACTGTTCCTTCATACCAGAAGGCAGAGAAGCCGCGAGCGTTTCCGGCCAGCAATCGGGAGTCAGTAATATCGGCATCACACAACCGAAAATCGGCAGCGCAGACTGAGCAAATCGGTGTCCTCGACTCTTCACCACACAAATAGCAATTCTGATCTGCAAGAACATCCCGCAAGAAACTGAGAGCACTCATGTGCCCGAGCACGACAGCGTGTGGCGTAGTCTCTCGATCCGGTTCCTGCGGAGACTGATCAGGTCAGGGGGTTTGCACGTGGATGGCAGAGCGCTCTGGCCGAGCAGAACACTGCGGGCGGCTGTTGCCGCCGCCGTATCGTGGTAGATGACTCTGAATCCAAAAGCAGCTGCCAGATGTGTTATTTTCTGGTCATAGGCGAGAGCTACGAGGGGAGAGCCGGTTGCTGCCCCAACTATCGCCATGTGATAACGGCCAGCAACGGTAAGCGTTGCCCTGTGGCAACGGCGTACCAGCTCCGGAGGGTTTGGCGTCAAGATAAGCTCTGCCGGCGACAAGAGCCGTTCCTGTACTTCCCGCGTGAACGCTTCATCTGTGGCAGGAAACAGGACGGCCAGCTCGATTCGGGCGTCATAGTGTGACGCGAGGCAATCCAGAAAATCAGCGGTTTGTTCTGCCGACCACCCAAATCGTGGATTGATACAAGCGAGTATCACCGGCTCTCGGTGCGTCTCATGGCTGATCGGGTTATTCAGAGTGGCAAGATATGTGAGACCGAGATCACATGATACATGGATTGTGGAATTCCGCAGACCGCACGCGCGGAGAAGTTCTCTCGATTCCGTGTCTCTTACGTCGATAAGGCTCATCCTGCTGAAGACTGTCCGGACGAGGTGTGAGGTGAAAAGCCTTTGCACGGGTCCGACCCCTTGGGCATATGCGATGAGCGTTTTGCCGCAGAGGCCCCCCATAAGTGGAATCCCCAAGTAATACAGGCTGCTGCGCCAACTCGTGACGTCCTGGACAAGACCGCCTCCCCCGAGCATCACAGTGTCGCAACTTCGAAACGCCGATCGCATGCATGCTCGATCGCATCTGTTCGCAAAAACATGCCGCGTGCATAGCGGATTTTCATATTGCTCAGGCCGCTTAACGGCAAAAACGGCTTCGCAGTCAACTTCCGACAGCTCATCCTGAAGAGCGGTGAGGATCAGTTCATCACCGAAGTTCCCGAAACCGTAATAGCCGAGAACAAGGATGCGCTTCATGAGATCTCCCTTGATTTCCTGCTCTGAGTGAGGACACAAAACATGAAGTAGAATATGCTGCCTACTCGTCGCAGTCTGCTGGGTTGCACGATAAGTCGATACAGCCACTCGATCCCCGTTTTCTGAACAAATCTGGGAGCACGCCGTACCTCTCCGCTCCAGACGTCAAAGGTTCCGCCAACACCGATAGCCACTGGAACTCCTAGATCACGGTGCTGGGAAATCCATTTCTCCTGGACTCCACCGCCCATCCCGACAAGAAGGATGTCGACGCGAGCATCTCGTATCTCGCGAGCAATACATGACTCCTCACGGTTGTCAAAGTAGCCCGAATGCCAACCGGCGACTTTGAGGCCGGGGTAACGGACGCACATTTTCGAAACTGCCCGCGCGACCACTTCCGGCCGCGCTCCGAGAAAGTACACCGTGTATCCCTTTCGGGCAGCGAGTTCCAGAAGTGCTGCAGAGAACTCGATTCCAGGAACGCGGTTTTCAATGCGTGAGCCGAGCATACGGGCGCCCAATACGATACCGACGCCGTCTGCTACTACCAGATCTGCGTGTTGCACAACAGCAAGGAACTCTGGATCCCGAAAGGCGCGCGCCGCCATCTCACCATTGAGCGTGACTACGAGGTGCGGACCGCCTGCTTGTAGAAGGTCTTCCGCCACGGCAACGAGCTCATCGAGATCCCTGTTGCTGATTGTGATCCCGAAGAATTCCACGGTCGATACGTGTCTGCGGGGAGATCTCATGACAATACCCAAGAAGCGCGGAAGCAGGAGAATGCGCGGAAGCCGTTTCGGGTCGAGTACGAACCTGTACAGCCACTCCAGTCCAAGCCGCTGGATGCGAGCGGGTGCTCTCTTGAACTCACCGGAGAGGACATTGTAGCTGCCGCCGACACCCATTGCGAATGGAACGTTCATTTCCTTCTTGTGAGATGTTATGAACTTCTCCTGCTTGGGACTGCCCATGCCGACAAACAAGACTTCCGGCCGCGCCGAGGATATTTCTGCAACAAGCGCGGATTCATCCTCGTCCGCGAAGTAGCCATCGTGAAACCCGACAAGAACGATGCCGGGATAGCGTTCACGCACGATCGCAACAACGCCACGAATAACGTCAGGACGCGATCCGAGAAGGTAAAGCCGCCATCTCCGCTCGTTTGCGATTTCAAGGATTCGTAGGAAGAGGTCGACCCCGGTGACGCGCGCCTTCATGCGCTCATGGTAGAACAGGCACGTAGCCCAGATGACACCGATGCCATCGCAGAAGTTGAGATCACTTTGTTGAAGGAGCCTCTCGACTTCTTTGTCCTGTTTTGCCTTGATAACCTTTTCGGGGTTCACGGCTATGCCGACATGCGGGATTCCCGATGCGACGAAGCTCACAACGGATGCTGCTGCCTCGTCTATGTCCACATTGTCGACAGGTATCCCGGCAACGTAGATGCGATCAGCCATGGCCAACAGCCTTGAAATTCATCCTAGAGACGTATATACCAAGGCTCTCTGCATACCTCAGTATCGTCTCCGTAGACACCACGGAAATCAAACAGCACAATCCGTCCTCCCGCAGACTGGGCAAGC
>JAKLHS010000107.1 GCA_022710025.1 Caldisericota bacterium
TCCTTCGGAGCGTTCGACGGCCGAGCAGGACCTCAATCGTACCGTCGCGTGGTTCAGGCGGGCCAAGAAGGCCATGGGAACCTCTCATCAGCTTCTGTTTGGTATTACGCAGGGGGGATTCCATGGAGATCTCAGGGAGCAATCCGCAGAGCGTATCCTGGAACTTGAGCCGGAGGGGTTTGCCATCGGGGGATTGAGCGTTGGTGAAGAGCGGCAGCTTACCATGGATATGCTGGAGCACAGCTTGCTCAAGGTCCCCGATGATCGGCCACGCTACTTCATGGGCATAGGGGATCCAATTGGCATTCTCGAAGTCGTCAGCCGAGGAGTGGACATGTTCGACTGCGTCCTGCCGACGCGAGTCGCCCGTAATCAGATGGTATTCACGCGGGACGGCGTCATGAAAATCTCGAAAAAAATTTATGCGCACGACTTCGGTCCCGTGGAGGATGGCTGTGACTGTTATACATGTCGCAACTACACGCGGGCATACCTGCGTCATCTGTTCAAGGCAAACGAGATGCTTGCCGGAACCTTGGCTACGATCCACAATCTGCATTTTCTCGAGAAGCTGGTTCTCGAAATCCGTGCTGCGATAGAAGCCGGTTCGTTTGCGGCGTATAAGAGGAGCTTTATCGACAGGTACACGGCATCCTCTGACCGCGTATGGTAGAGGAAGTCAGGGACTACGTTGACAGTAACCTGCATTTGATGTAGATTTCACCTGCTATTGACACGAGGAGGAATGCTGATGCGGTCGAAAATCACTGCTAGTTTGATCATTGTGATCATGGTGACGCTGGTTGCCAGCATCATCAACTATGAAGGGCTGATGGCGGAAAAGACGGCGCTTGTGCCGAAATTGGGGCTCGACCTGCGGGGCGGCGTACGAATCGTTCTGGAAGCCAAGGACACAGAAAATGCCGTGGCCACGGATGAAGCAATCGATGCAGCGGTCAAGGTAATCGACAAACGAGTGAACTCGCTCGGCGTGAGTGAGTCGACCGTTGTACGACAGGGAGCCAATTCCCGACGAATCATCGTCGAGCTCCCGGGCTGGGAAGATCCGGAACGCGCCAAATCCCTTATCGGCAAGACGGCCCTCCTTGAATTCAAAACCGAAGATGGCACCGTTGTCGTCAGCGGCAGTCAATTGAAGAGCGCCAGGCTCGTGTTCAGCCAGGATCAGGCTAGCATGGGAGAACCGCAGATCGCGTTCGAACTTAATGAGGCGGGGACTCAGGCGTTTGCCGCTGCGACAGAAGAGAACATCGGGAAGAAGATTTCTATCTATCTGGACAGCCAGCTCCTCATGAGCCCGACGGTTGACATGGCCATCGCCGATGGAAAAGGTGTCATCAGTGGCGGCTTTACATCGGCGGAAGCGAGCAACTACGCCCTGCTCCTTAGCAGTGGCGCCCTGCCTGTCAAATTGACGACGGTCTCTGAGGAGGTCGTCGGCCCGTCTCTTGGCAATGCGTTCGTACGACGTGGTGTGTGGATGGCTCTGGCGGCATTGATCACCGTTATTGCCTATATGCTTGTATCGTACAGATATCTCGGAATCGTGTCGGGGATAGCCCTCCTCGTCTACTGCGACATCCTGATGGCTCTTTACCTTGTGTTCCATGCGACGCTGTCTCTTCCGGCGATTGGAGGAGCGGTGCTCTCCATCGGCATGGCTGTCGATGCGAATTGCATAATCTTTGAACGCATACGAGAGGAGCTGACGTCGAAGAAAACCGTTCGCGGAGCGATCGCCGCGGGTTTCTCGCGAGCCTTCCGGGCAGTGCTGGACTCCAACGTAACCGTCCTGGTCGGCACTGTGTGCCTTTTCTACTTCGGCACAGGAACGGTACGGGGCTTCGCCGTGACGCTCGCGCTCGGTGTGCTGACAAGTATGTTCACGGCTGTCTTTGCCAGTCACACGCTGGTCGACCTCATGCTGACGCCCGGGATAGCCAGGAACAGCAAGAGATTTCTTGGTTAGGTGGGTGCAATCATGACGTTCAGAGAGAGAGTTCTCGGCTGGGATATCGTCGGAAGCAGCAAGAAATGGACTACAATCTCAGCTGTTGTTATCGGCATTGGCCTTGTGGCTATGATTGTTAATATGATCTCATTTGGATCACCGCTTCGCTTTGGCATCGACTTCATCGGAGGGACAATCATCAATGCGTCATTCGAGAAAACTCCCGACGAGGCGGTTGTTCGTTCGATCCTGGCTGACAATGGCTACGCCGGCGTCACTGTTCAAAAAACAGGAGATACGGGCATTTCACTGAAAGTGGAGGCGACGGAGATCGACCCGGCAGTTAGTGGCAAGATTCTCAGCGCGATCGAAGCGAAGTATGGCGCGATCGACAAGGGAACGAAAGAAATCACCTCCATTGCTCCCGTACTCGGGCGCGATTTGCTGAAGAGATCTGCTCTGGCGCTCGGTATTGCACTTCTGTTTACTCTTTTGTACATTACCATTCGGTTCAAGTGGTCGTTTGGGCTTGCGACGATCGCAGCCCTTTTGCACGACGTTCTTGTCACATTGGGTATACTGGCATTGTTCCGAATTCCACTCAACGCACCGTTTGTCGGGGCATTGCTGGCCATTATCACCTACTCAGTGCAGGATAGCGTTGTCATACTGGATCGTGTACGCGAGAAGCTTCGCTACAGAACCAAGGAGCCGTTCGATAAGTTGGCGAATGCCGCTGTGACTGAAACATGGATGCGATCGTTCAACACTTCGTTTACGACATTTCTCGCCGTGTTGGCCCTGTTTCTTCTGGGTGGTTCGCCTGTCCGAGACTTTTCCGCCACATTGCTCGTCGGTATAGTCGCAGGAACATATTCCTCGCTGTATATCGTTGTGCCGCTTCTCGTGCAGTGGGGACGACGATCAGGCAAGACAGCATAGCCATAACAGTTGGGCGCCCAGGCTGCCTGGTGTATACTG
>JAKLHS010000108.1 GCA_022710025.1 Caldisericota bacterium
GACCTTCTTCGCGGGTGCTGCTGTCTTCTTGACTGTTTCAGCCATTGCCATCTCCTTTGACCTTGTAGATGTTGGAACTGATGTCAATACTCTATGACAAAAGCAAATCAATAAAAGATGTCAAGCCCCCGCTCAGACGGCGCACCATACCGGTGCCTCTCCGCGGCCGCTCCTGTACGCTGTCTGTGGACATCATCCATGATCAGGCGTTGCGCTCACGCCTCATCCGTTGCTCGACAGACAGGCTCCCGTGCAACCGGCACCGGCTCCTCTCCGACATACGGAACGTAGTCAGGAAGAAGCGTCTCGACGCAGCGAACGTCATGGACGGCAGAGCCGGCAACAGCCACGGCGAGCGATGCCGCGCCAAAGCACACGTACATGAGCGCCATTCCCGCCCCCCGCCCGACACCGGTCAACGACCCGAAGATTGGCGCCCATTTGCCGCCCGGCATCATGGCGGGTTCGAACACGCGATCGGCCAGCGGCCCTGCAACCAGCATTGAGATCGGGACTGAAACCTGAGCGATCATCATGCGGGTCCCGAACACTTTGCCCTGGACGTCGTGCGGGACCTTGGACTGCCAGATGGCATCGTTGCTGCCGTTGACGAGCGGCACGATGAACGACCCCAGGAATCCCGACACGAGCCACACAGGCAGCGTACGCCCTAATTCCATCAGCATGATGCCGAGAATCGAGAGGAGGACCATGCCGCAGAGGACGCCCGCGATTCTGCGTCGAGGACCACCCCACGCCGTCATGATTGCGCCTCCCGCTACGCCGCCTATGGCCGAGACGGTATTGACGATGCCCAGGATCCTGGAGCTGTCATTGGTCCGGGCCAGAATCATCGGGTTCCAGAGCGTGAGACAAACCGAAGAAAGCAGGTTGCAGACGAAAAAAGAAAGCTGCAACCACAGCAAGGGACGCCGCGCGACGATGTACTGCCAGCCGAACACGGTCTCTTTCCACAGGCTGCCGTGCGCTTCCGTTCCCACAGAGGATGTCTGCGGCTGCGGGACTTCGACATACCCAAGAAGCGCGAGAGCTACACAGAGCGAAACAATGTCGAACGCGAACACCGGCATCAGCCCCCGGGAGTCCACGACGGCGCCGGCGATGAGCGGTGCAATAATGCCGGAGCCGTTCTGCGCCACCGCCATCATGCCGGATGCACGCCCGTATTGTTCTTTCGGCATCATCGTACTGATGGCTGCCTGATATGCGGGCCACTGGAATGCCTGGAACGTCCCGGACAGCAGCCCCAGGACACAGAGGTGCCATATCTCCAGATGGCCAGCGATATACAGGACGAGCATGATGAGTGTTCCAATGCCCGACATGATGTCTGAAACGGCCATGGACAGTTTTCTGTTCCAGCGGTCGACCAGCGCGCCAGCCACTGGACACATGACGATCGTCGGGGCAAAATTGAAGAACGCCACCATGCTGAGATCGGTGGCGCTTCCTGTCGTCTTCCAAGCCCATACAGATATGGCGAAAGCCGTCATCGCCGTGCCGGTCAGCGAGATCACCTGACCAAGCCATACGAGTGTAAAAGCCTTCATTCCTGCTGGACGCGTACGAGCCATGGAGCCCTCCTGTCGGATCCCTGTCGCTCTTGCGTGCTAGCTAACATGTTATCCCGTTTTACATCCCTTTTCAAGGCGGTGATTGCTCTGTCGACCGACTCCGCCTTTTCCTCTGTTGTTGCAGGCTGCGCTCCTAGGCGACCACGATGAGTTTGTACGACCGGGTCCCAAGGCCGATCTCTTCGGCGTGTTCCAGTTGGGTTTCCCAGCTCGTCTCCGGATGCATCTGATGAAACTTGTCTCCATGCTCATAATGGACGTCCGAGAGCACACTTGCCTGCACGGGCGTTGCCTTGTTCACCAGATCCGCGCATGCCTGGTCGAGAGCAACTGGATCCATGCTGGCGGCGATGCCGATGTCCGGGACGACGGCGGCATCGTTGCGGCTCCAGCAGTCGCAGTTGGGACTGATGTTCATGAGGAAGCTGACGTGAAACGCCGGCTTGTCGTGCACGACGGCGTACGCATACTCGGCGATCTTCTCGTCGAGATCCTCGTTCGTGCCGCGGTAAACGGGGCGCGCCGCCCCCACCATGCAGACGGCGACGCACTGGCCACAACCGATGCACTTCCTGTGGTCGATGGCCGCCTTGTGATCGTCATTCCAGCTAATGGCAGTCTGTGGACATGTCTGCAAACATGTGCCGCAGGCTATGCACCTGGCGCTCTCGATGCGCGGTTTGGAGCCGGAATGCATCTGCATCTTGCCGCCGCGCGACCCGCTCCCCATGCCGAGGTTTTTCAGAGCACCACCGAAGCCCGTCTGATCATGCCCCTTGAAATGCGTCAACGATATGATCACGTCGGCATCGGCGATAGCCGTTCCTATCTTCGCCGTTTTGCAGCGCTTGAGATTGATGGGAATCTCCCTGTAATCCGTGCCTTTGAGTCCATCTGCAATAATGACGTCAGCGCCGGTTGCTATGCGGTTAAATCCGTTTTCCTGCGCTGTCTTCAGATGATCGACAGCGTTGGAGCGCTTTCCACGGTACAGGGTGTTCGCGTCGGTCAGGAACGGCCTGCCCCCGAGACTCTGCACCAAGTTTACGATGCGTGCTACATAGTTCGGTCGGATGTACGCCAGGTTGCCCGGTTCCCCGAAGTGCAGCTTGAGAGCTACAAACTTGTCTTTGAACTCAATATCGGCGATCCCCGCCGCACGCAGGACGGCCTCCGTCTTGTCCAGCAGGTTGTGTCCCGAGCGTGTCCGCAGGTCTGTAAACCACACTTTCGACGTTGTCATGGCTGCTTCCTTTCTGCGCGCAGTCACGTACAGACTGTCCTCTCGACTGCGCCGGCTCCGTTTTGAATGGTCGCACGTAATCCTTGCGCAAGATCTAT
>JAKLHS010000109.1 GCA_022710025.1 Caldisericota bacterium
TCAGCAGAATCTGACATTTGGCCGCGACTGACTGCGCGCCCTGTCCTAATGTGGTTTCAGGCTCCCCCGTTCTCGTCGGGTTCCTGCACCCAACCATTCTTCAAACCCGATGAGTCCCATGCTTTCATGACGGTATCAAACTCTCGGTCAGTCACCTTCCTGTAGACGCCGAAGGATCGCCTGTGCGCCTTGTATGCGGGGAAATACTGTGTCATAACGCTGACACAGGTTTGGGGCGACAGTCGATCGCGTACAAACCCGAAAACCGCATCGGCCATGTCCGTATGTCGCGGCAGGATGAGATACCTCACGATCACGCCTCTCGGGATATACCTTCCCTGTGCATCAACAGTAATGTCGCCAACCTGACGGCGCATCTCCATGAGGGCGGATTGTGCAACTGCTACATAATCCGAGACACCGGAAAGAGCCAATCCTGCGTCTTCACTGGTGTATCTCAGATCTGCGAGGTAGATGTCGACGACTCCGTCCAGTAGCTTCAGCGTCTCCGGATCGTCATAGCTGCTGGTGTTGTAAACTACCGGAATATGTAGTCCCTTTGCTCGTGCACGGTATAGGCCGGCCAGGATCTGCGGGATCTGATGGGAAGGGGTGACGAAGTTGATGTTATGGACTCCTTTCATCTGGAGCTCTACAAGTGCGTCGGCAAGATCGTCGACGGGTATCTCTCTGCCATGACGCAACTGACTCAACGGGTAGTTCTGGCAGTAACAGCAGCTGAGGTTGCATCCGCTGAGAAAAACTGTTCCTGAGCCTCGCGTCCCGCTAATGGGTGGCTCCTCGCCCCGATGGACATTCCAGACAAAAATCCTGGGTTTCAGCGCTGCTCCGCAAACGCCGACGGCACCGGCGAGACGCCGCGCATGACATCGTCGCGGACACAGGTCACATGAGGCAAGGCGCGCATATGCAACGCGTATTCTTCTGCGGAACTCGTTGTCTGATATGTTCAGATATGATCCGTCCACGTCTCGCACAATATCAGCCGACGCCGGGGATGTCCAATGCATGGAAGGATCCCCGAACCTCATGGAGTTTCCTGTTTGGCGAGCGAATCGATTTCCGACACTATGCGGCGAGTCTGAGCAAGTGCTTCTGCGGCAAACGCTTGGCGATCAAGCGGCTTCTGCCGAGGACCCTGAACGGTAGGAACGAGTCCGAAGTTTGCGTTGGTAGGCTGGAAATCCTCTCGTTCAGACGTCACATACCGAAGGAGCAAACCGATCATCGTGGTTGAGTTCCAAAGCGGCATGGGGCGACCCAGGAGGCGAACTGCTGCACTGATAGCCGCGACAAACCCCATGGCAGTTGACTCCACGTATCCGTCCACGCCACATAACTGGCCGGTTATCCACACTCGTGGGTACGCCACCAGTTCCAGAGAGGAGGAAAGGACCTGCGGCGCTCTGAGAAACGCATTTTTGTGGATGAGACCGTATCGCACGAACTCGGCATGGCGCAATGCAGGAACTGTGCTGAGCACACGATGCTGCTCCCCGATGGCAAGCGACGTCTGAAACCCTACGAGTCCCAACACGCTGCCGTCACGATTTTCTCTCCTCAGCTGGATGACGGCGTAGCAATTCGGCGGTCTTCCCTCAAGACCTACCGGTCGCATGGGGCCGAATCTGAGGGCGTCATCTCCTCTTCGTGCTATCTCCTCAACGGGAAGACAGGCTTCGAAATACTTCTGTTCCTGGGTCATTTCAGGCAGGTGCTGACGAGCGTTTTGAAGTTCGTGTACGAATGCGTAGTATTCGTCACGCGACAGAACGCAGTTGAGGTAGTCGCTTGCGTCGCCTCCTCGGGAAGCGGCAAAAACAAAACTCCGGTCTATCGAGTGCGCCCACACCGACGGTGCAACAGCATCATAGAAGAACAAATTGTCGTGGCCGAGCCGGTTCCTGAGATCATCCAGAAGATTCTGACTCGTCAACGGTCCGGTCGCCACGATCGTAGGTACTCCCGGGTCAAGCTTCAGATATTCCTCCCGACGGATTGATATCCCAGTGGAGGCCAGCACGGCTTTTGTTACGTTCCGGGCGAATTCCGTTTTGTCGACGGCAAATGCTTTCCCGGCAGGGAGTCTGCTGGCGTCGGCACACCTAATAACGTAGGATCCCAGCTCGCGCAGTTCGGCCTTGAGGAGACCCCGGGCATCGCGCAGAGCGTCGGAGCCCAGCGAGTTGCTGCAGACGAGCTCCCCAAAGAGATCGCTTTCGTGAACATCTGTCGGTCTGACCGGGCGCATCTCCCAGAGCTCTACGGCAAAACCAAGGCGCGAAAGCGTAAGAGCCGCTTCACTTCCGGCAAGACCACCGCCGATGACCCTTATATCGGTTGCCACGTTCCTACCTCTCTACAGCGGCGAACGTATCGGGAGCAGTACGAATGACGATACCCTCGAGCTCCAGTCGCATCAGCGCGCTGAGAAGCTGGGGCGTGGGACATGAGAGCCGCTGACACAGGAGGTCTATTGACATGCCTCCGTCGCGAAGAATATTCAGGATACTCTGTTCCTGTTCCGACAAAGGAACGTCAATGGGATATGCCTTCCTGGGAGCTTCTTTATACGTAGGCAGTTCATCAAGAATATCTCGAGCCGACTGGATCAGTTTTGCCCCCGACTGGATGAGTTTATTGGTTCCTGCATGTTGGACCGCGTAGATAGACCCGGGGACCGCAAAAACTTCTCGATTCTGTTCAAGGGCAAACGTGGCCGTCAGTAGAGATCCGCTATGGTGAGCAGCCTCTACGACCGTCGTTCCCAGAGATAGCCCCGAGATGACGCGATTGCGCTGTGGAAACGTATAGGTCGACGGCTGAGTCCCGAGGTGAAACTCTGAGACGACCG
>JAKLHS010000011.1 GCA_022710025.1 Caldisericota bacterium
GTTGGGTGTGCCGTTTTCGGTTACGACTATTTCAACTTCGACGGCGTGGAGGCAGCGCATGGCCGGGCGCCCGCGATGGCCACCGGTATCAAGGTTACAAACCCGGACAACTTTGTGCTGGCGTATCAGGGTGACGGCGATCTTGCAAGTATCGGCATGGCGGAACTTATTCATGCTGCAGCTCGCGGCTGGCCGATTACCGTCATCTTCATCAACAATGGCAATTACGGGATGACAGGTGGGCAATTGGCTCCCACGACGCTCCTGGGGCAGAAGACGACAACGAGTCCGCTGGGGAGGACGGCACAGGCCAACGGTATGCCCGTGCGCGTTTGTGAAATGGTTGCGCAACTCGACGGTCCTGCGTATGTCGCGAGAGTATCGTTGGATGCTCCGGCCTCCATCCGCAAAGCCAAAGATGCCATGCGAAAGGCCTTCAACGCGCAGACTCGGGGCATAGGCTTTTCCATGGTGGAATGTCTGTCCACGTGTCCAACTAATTGGAAACTGACTCCTGTGGAAGCGATGGAAAGGATCCGCAAGGAGGTCACGGCATACTACCCACTTGGTGAATTCAAAGTCGTGGAAGGAGTGCTGTGATGGAACATAATGTGATCATAGCAGGGTTCGGTGGTCAGGGAGTAATGCTCATCGGAGAATTGCTTGCTCACGCAGGCATGGATGAGGGAAAGGAAGTGACGTGGCTGCCTTCCTATGGACCGGAACAACGGGGAGGAACGGCGAACTGCGCTGTCGTGATCGCGGATGAACCGATTGCGTCGCCACTGCTTCCGGAGCCTCAGGCAGCCATCATCTTCAATCGGCAGTCGTTTGACAAATTTGAGCCTCTGATCGAGAAAGGCGGCGTCCTGATCATTGATTCAACGCTGATTGATCGGAAATCATCTCGGACGGACATCGACGTCGTGTATATCCCAGCCAGCGACATTGCCCTTCAACTGGGAAGTAGCAAGTTCACGAACATGGTGCTGCTTGGGGCATACATGGGCAAGTGCAACCCGATTCGGCTGGAGTCCATCCATGATGCACTCCCCATTTTCCTCACAGGGAAGAAGTCTGAGATGATAGAAGTCAACAAACGCGCGCTGAAAGCGGGCGTTGACTTCGTGCAGCACAAACGGGCGGCCGTGTGACCGAGCTTCTCATCAGAAATGCACGCATAGCGTACCCGGGGTTGGAGGGGTTTGTCATCGATCAAGGATGGCTGCTGGCTCGAGACGGTTGCATCGCGGCACTCGGGTCAGCAGCTATTCCTGTACCTGGTGCAGGTCAAGACGCGGCTCGTGCGGAACTGGATGCCGGTGGAATGACGCTTCTCCCCGGGCTTGTCAACGCGCATATGCACCTTTACTCTCTGTATGCGCGAGGCATAGTTACAGGCAGACAATCCCGTGACTTCGTAGAGGTGCTACGCGACCTGTGGTGGCGGCTGGACCGCTCACTGCTCAAAGATGCATGCTGGATGAGCGCGGTTTTCAGCGGCATAGATTCCCTTTGCAGCGGAACGACGACGATCATCGATCACCACGCATCACCTAATTACATCTCCGGGAGCCTGTCGACGCTATCCGACGGATTGTCTGCGATCGGCTTGCGTCACGTTCTTTCCTATGAAGTGACAGACAGAAACGGACTGGAGGGTGCGCAGGCAGGCATCGAGGAGAACCTGCGCTTCTTGGATCATGCTTCCGGCCTCGGCTCCGGCATGATAGGTCTACACGCGTCATTCACTGTTTCCGCGCAAACAATGGAAGCCATCCGAAACGCCGTTGGTTCGCGCCGGGTCGGATACCACATCCATGTTGCCGAAGGGCCGATCGATGAGAACGACAGCGTGAAACGATATGGCAAGCGTGTCGTTACCAGACTGGCCGAGGCGGGATTCCTCGGACCTCGGTCGCTCGCGATCCACTGCGTTGGAATAGACGAATCCGAACGTTCGCTATTGGCACAGACGCAGACGCCCGTGATTGTCAACGCAATGTCCAACATGAACAACGCGGTAGGTCTCCCCGGCGTGCGAGAGATGATCGAGGATGGCATCAGCGTTGGCATCGGCACGGACGGCTATGGAGCTAGTATGCAGGAAGCCTGCCGGAATCTGCTCGTCAGTCTTCGCCACCGCTATAGTGATCCGACGGGATTCTGGCTGGATGTGCAGAAATCTCAGGTGGAAACGAACCCATGGATCGCCTCAGAAGCGACGGGACAGTTGCTGGGCCGTCTGGAGCCCGGGGCTGCCGCAGATCTCATGTTGGTGGATTATGCGAGCCCGACTCCAATAAACAGTGGAAACGTGTTTGGCCACCTGTTTTTCGGTATGTCACCCGGTCTCGTTGACACGGTGATCGTGAATGGCAACGTCGTTGTCAGGCATCACCATGTTCTAGGCGTCGACACTGCCGATCTCGAACGGGAATCAAAGAAAGTCGCCATGCGCGTTTGGAGGGAATTCGACCGGCTGACCTGACTACCATATCGTATGAGGTAGGAATACCTTGACATATGCAGGTTGAAATCAGCTATCAACAGCGGTTTCTGCATTGTATTTCCTTGGTTTCATGATATGATATAAATGTCAGAAAACCGGGAGGATATCGCACATGCAGGATTCGCAATACACCGCAAAGGACATCAAGGTGCTGGAGGGCTTGGAGCATGTTCGCACGAGACCCTCCATGTACATCGGCTCTACAGACTCGCGTGGACTCCATCACCTGGTGCAGGAAGTCGTCGATAACGCCATCGATGAATCCATGGCTGGTTTCTGCACGCGTATTGATGTCGGTCTCAGCGCAGACCACAGGACCGTTGATGTTCGCGACAACGGCCGGGGCATCCCCACGGATATCCATCCAGTTTTGGGAGTATCCGGTGTCGAGGTGGCACTGACGCGACTGAATGCAGGCGGTAAGTTTGATAAGAAGAATTATCACGTATCGGGCGGATTGCACGGCGTGGGGGTTTCATGTGTCAACGCGCTCTCAAACCGTCTGTACGTTGAGGTCACGCAATGGGGAAAAGTGTTTCAGGAGGAGTTTAGCCGAGGAAAACCGCTGTACCACCTCAGAGTCAAGGAAGAAGGAATCTCTACCGATATTTCGGGAACATATGTCAGTTTTACGCCCGACGAGGAGATTTTCGGTTCATTTACCTTTGAGCCGGACCGCATAGCGAAGCGTCTCCGCGAACTGGCTTTTCTGAATTCCGGCCTTGAGATCAACTTCGTTGACCATGCTACAGAGGAGATCCAGGTCTTCAGGTATGACAAGGGACTCATCGAATTCGTGCGATACATGAATGAGGGAAACGCTGTCATCCCGCCTGATCCGGTTCACTTCGTGCGGGATACGGACGGTCTCTTCCTGGAAATAGCGTTCCAGTACAACTCTGAGTACGCAGATCAGACAATATCCTATGTAAACAACATCAATACGGTCGACGGCGGTGTTCACGAAGTGGCGTTCAAGAACGCCTACACGCGACTGTTCAACGCCAAGGCTCGCCAAGTCAAACTCATCAAGCCAGACGATACCCTGAGCGGAGAAGACATCCGAGAGGGACTGGTCGTCATCATCAACATGCGCATCGCGGAACCGCAGTTCGAAGGACAAACCAAGACACGTCTCGGAAATGCCGATCTCAAGACACCCATCGAAGCAGCAGTCGAGGAAGAGGTGGAACTCTACCTTGACAAACATATTGACGAATTCAAAGCAATGGCGAACAAGGCCGTCAGTGCCAAACTCGCTCGAGAGGCGGCGCGCAAGGCCCGAGATCTGGTACGGCGCAAAACAGAGCTGGATGGCGGACGTTTGCCGGGAAAGCTTGCCGACTGCTCGTCGCAGGATCCTTCTGAATCGGAGTTATACATTGTGGAGGGCGACTCTGCAGGAGGCAGTGCGAAACAGGGTCGAAATCGTCGGACACAGGCCATACTTCCTCTGCGAGGGAAGATTCTCAATGTGGAGAAGGTCGGCATCCATCGGGCATTGGAAAACGAAGAGATCAAGGCGCTGATCACATCGATCGGCACGGGGGTCATGGATGATCTCAGGGTAGAGAAGCTTCGTTACCACAAAATCGTTATCATGACCGATGCCGATGTCGACGGGGCGCATATTCGAACGCTTCTCCTGACTTTCTTCTACCGGTATATGAGGCCCCTCATTGTGAATCGCAACATCTACTTCGCTCAACCTCCGCTATATGCTGTGGCAGAAGGCAAATCCACTCGTTACGCATTTTCAGATCAGGAGCTTCAGGGTGTGCTTGCCGAAGTGAAAGGGAAACCGGATGTGCAGAGGTACAAGGGTCTCGGCGAGATGAATCCTGAGCAGCTCTGGTCGACGACGATGGATCCCGACACCCGTATCATGGGCCGCGTGACGCTTGAGGAGGCCGAAGAGGCGGAGCGCATATTCACGTTGTTGATGGGGGAGAAAGTCGAACCGCGTCGAAAGTTCATTACCGACCATGCCCGTGAAGTGTACAATCTGGACATCTGATAAATCGAGGAAACGTGATGCCTGAAAACGAGAGAGTGTTCAACGTCTATGTCGAGGAGGAAATGAAGAAGTCGTACCTCGACTACTCCATGAGCGTCATTATCGGGCGAGCGCTTCCCGATTTCCGCGACGGGCTCAAACCGGTGCACCGTCGTATTCTGTATGCGATGTACGAGCTCGGGTGTTTCTGGAATAAACCGTACAAGAAAAGCGCTCGCATCGTGGGCGACGTCCTGGGCAAGTACCATCCTCACGGCGATGTTGCCATTTATGACTCATTGGTTCGCATGGCTCAGGAGTTCTCACTCCGGTATCCGTTGATCGATGGGCATGGCAATTTCGGCTCTATCGATGGCGACTCTGCGGCTGCCATGCGTTACACGGAGGTGCGGCTCGCTCCCGTATCGGCCCTGATGCTGGACGAACTGGACAAGGAGATCGTTCCTTTTGCGCCAAACTTCGACAATAGCCTTGAAGAACCCGCCGTGCTTCCAGCGAAGGTTCCCCAGCTGCTTCTCAACGGCTCGAGTGGGATCGCTGTTGGCATGGCCACGAATATCCCCCCGCACAATCTCGGTGAACTGACCGATGCGATGCGTTACATGCTGGGGTGCCGTATGGACGGTACGCCCGAGGACCCGGGGCAGATCAGGGCGTATGTCAAGGGACCGGATTTTCCCGGCGGGGGAATGATCGTAGGCGGCGAAGGGATTGACGAATACATCGCTACCGGACGCGGAGACATGATCTGCAGGGGACGGTATACGGTCGAGAAGGACGGAAACAAAACGAAACTCATCATTACGGAGCTTCCGTTTGAGACCAACAAGTCAGAATTCGTCCAGAAAGTAGCGGATCTCATGAAGGAGAAACGGCTGAGCCAAGCCTCGGACCTTCGAGACGAGTCCAGTCGTGAGGGCATACGCGTCGTTCTCGAACTCAAAAAGGACGCAGTGGTTGAGAGAGCGGAGCTGCTGCTCCGCAAACACACGCAGTTTCAGCAACATTTCCATGTGGGCATGCTTGGTATCCTGAACGGTGTTCCACGGACTCTCTCCATGAAAGAGATGCTGGGGGCATTCCTCGACTTTCGCGAAGAGACGCTTCGAAAGCGTTTTTCTCTGGAACTGCGTGAAAATCAGGAGCGGCTCAATGTTCTTCGCGGCCTTGTGATTGCCATCCAGAACATCAGGCGAGTGACAGACATCCTGACGGGATCTACATCGATGAACGAAGCGTCAAGCCAGCTCGTCGAGGGCTTCGGGCTCAACGATCGTCAGGTGGAGGCGATCTTGGAGATGCGTCTGCGCTCCCTCGTTTCTCTGGAAGTAGACAAACTCGCAAAGGAAGTCGACGAAAAGACGGCCGCCGTAACAGAACTTTCTTCCTTGCTGGCGGATCCAAACAAGATCCGCGCCTATATCCGGGATGAGTTGGCCGATATCGCACTGAAATACGGGAACCAACGCCGAACGCAGATTGTCGGGAACGACGGTCATGATGAGGACGACGATGAGCAGTTCATCGAAGACAAAGAAGTCATGGTCGTCATCTCGCGTAATGGGTACGCGAAGACCGTTCCCAGCTCATCGTTCAAGGTTCAGGAAAGAGGTGGCCTTGGTGTGGCAAGCATGAACCTGAAGCGTGACGATTACATCAGCACACAATTCAGGGTACGTACACGCCAGCGTGTGCTCCTGTTTACCAGCAAGGGCCGTGTCTACTCGATTCCGGCGTACCGTATCCCTGAAGAGAAACGCCAAGGGGGAGGAGAGAACCTGTCGCTGCTTCTGGGAATGAGTGCCGATGAACTCGTCACTGAAGCGACCGTCCTTCCCGCGGAGCAGGAAGGCGTCTCGTTTGTCATCGTCACTCGGAAGGGTCGCATGAAAAAGATGGTCACCTCACAATTTACTTCGATACGTAGCACGGGAAAGACGTTCATCAAACTGGCCGAAGGGGACGCAGTAGTGGCCGTGCGACCAGTGAAGGATACTGACGAGGTGCTCATCGCTTCGGATGCTGGCCGTGCCGTGCGCATTCGTTCGACGTCTGTCAGGGCGATGGGAGCGGCTGCTGCAGGGGTGCGCGGGATGCGCCTGTCGCGAGGGGGACGGTTTGTGGTGGGTATGGAGATACTACAGCCGGATATTCCCTTCACCCTCATTACGGAGCACGGGTACGGGAAAAGGCTCAACCCCTATGAAGTGAGGCTCGTCGGTCGTGGCTCAGGCGGAGTAATCTGCTATCGTGTCACAGAGAAGACGGGACGTCTGGCGGCCCTTACGACAGGAACGGTGGATCAGGATGTGATCGTTTCGACGAGCACTGGCCAGACCATTCGGACTCCCGCCGAAAGCATTGCCTTGCAGGGCAGGATCTCGTCCGGCGTGAAAGTGATACGGCTGAAATCTCATGACAGTGGCGTTATTGCGGCAGAGGCTATCGTAAAGGAAGAAGCTTCGACGGAGGAAACGGATGAAGCTCAGCAGCAAGGAAGCTAGCGCACTTCGTGTCGTTCTTTTGTCAGTATTGAGCATAGCCGTTGGCACGGCGACGCTCTGGTTGCTCTGGTCGATACGCAGTATCGTCTTCCTGACCGGTGCGGCAGCGTTTGCAGCATTCCTGTTTCTCCCGATCGCAAACTGGCTGTCCGACAAGACTCACCTTCGCCTGAGTCTGTCTTCACTCATCGTTGTCCTAGCGGTCTTGGCTCTCCTTGCCGGGGTCGTCATGATCACGGTGCCTCCGCTGGTTCAGGAGATCAAATCGCTGCTCAATTCGCTGCCTGATTATGTGAAAACACTGCAAAGCTACTCCGTACGGTTTTTCACATGGCTCGATCAGTACAATCTGAGCAGTGTGAAAGATACTGTTGCGTCGATGCTGGGTGCCGTAGAGTCTTCTCTGGTAAGTGCAGCACAAAACCTCGTAACGGCATCCTCCAAAAAGCTTCTGCAGCTCGGGATCCTTGTGCCGTTCTTTGTCCTGATGTACTTTTTCATGAGCGGCTCTCACATCTACTATGAGATGTGCCTTTCACTGCCGTTCGTTCGAACACGACGTGACCGGGCGGAGGCAGCGCTGGGGCAGGTGGCGGCTAACGTACGGAAGTACATGCAGGCGCTCGCCGTCGTGGCTGGCGTGACCGCGCTCCTGCTGGGAGGGATCAGTGCCCTCTTCGGCATCCGATACGCATTGACCATAGGAATCGTCGACTTCATCGCGGAGTTTATCCCTTATGCGGGGCCGGCCATTGTAGCTCTGCTGGGCGCGTTTTTTGCCGCGGTGAGCGGCCCAGGTAAACTTCTGGCCTGGATCATCATTTTTACCGTCGTAGAGGTCACGACGAGCCAGATACTGTCACCTCGGCTCATTTCGGAGAAAACCGGCTTGAACCCAGGGGTGGTTATCGTCCTGCTTTTGGCCGGAGAGAGGTTGGGCGGCTTTTATGGCCTGCTGCTCGTTGTTCCTGCAGCTGTTTTTATCCGACAGGTGGCTCGGAGTTTCAGCCTGCTGAGACCGACCGAAGAAGAAACCGAGAACGTGGCAGTTGACTGAGTGTTAGAGCTTTCTATAATAAAAAGGTCGAGCATTACCCCTTTTGCAGCGGTTTGACGAAAGGAGGGGTGGTTGATGGGCACCTATCGCGATCGGAACAGGGAAAGGACTGAATCTCAGGGTGAGGACGCTCAGCTCGAGAATATGCTGAGACGCTACAAGCAGGATTGCATCCGGGATGGTCTCTTTGGCGAACTCAAGAAACGTCGTTTCTTCATGGCGCCAAGCGAGAAACGCAAGCAGAAATCCATTGCGGCGCGACGACGAAGGTAGATTCGGCAGACGGGTACGTCACTGGTGCGGGGTGCGCGAGCACCCCGTTTTGCTTTCGTCAGGATCCCCGGCACAAGAAGCCGCCGTCAACTGCCAGAATACAGCCGGTGACGTACGCAGCGGCTGGCGACAGGAGAAAAGCTATTACCCGTGCCACTTCTTCAGGTGTACCTGCCCGAGCCAGAGGAACTGCTTGCAAAAACGCGGCTCGTTGGCGGTCGAATTCAGGTGTGAAAAAATCTTCCGTCATGGACGTTCGGACAAGACCCGGCACAATGCAGTTGGAGCGGATGCCACCGGGTCCCGACTCGACGGCGATCGATTCCGCCAGGCTCTCCAGTGCACGTTTTGCGCTATCGTAGCTGGCAGACGCAGGATTGGTGGGATGGCGGTGCGCGTCGATGGACGAGAGAAACACTAGGCTCGTTCCGGAAGCAGCCCGTGAGAGGACTGCCTGGGCAAGTTCGAAGGCGGCGAAAAACGTTACGTCGAACGATTCGCGAACTTCGGCCATGCGAGCGTCCTTGACAGGATCAGTGCGGAGTTCCGCTGGCAGGAACACGAATCCGTCGATTGCAGCTAGCCGTCGGATGGCGTGCGCACACGATCGTCGATCCTCGGACCGACGAAAATCGCCGGGGATAACCTGAATGACCGAATCGCGGGGAAGCGAGGCGCAAGTCTTCTCAAGACGTTCAGGGCGTCCTCCCACGAGAACAAGGCGGGCTCCCTCGATGGACAAGAGTCGGACGAGTGCCCCCCCTATGCCCCCGGATGCGCCCGTGACGATTACCGTCCTGTTCGTAAGACCGATATCCATGGGCTATTGAACAGGGATCATGCAGAGGAAGATCAAATCATCGTTTCCTTCATTGGCGAAGCTGTGAATCGCATCGGGTTCGATGTATATGGCATGTGCCTGGGGAACACGTCGTGTCTCTCCTTCGCAGAACGCCGTGCAGGTTCCGCTGATGATATAAATCTCGTGTTCCCAGGGATGCGCATGGCGAGGAGTCGAGCCGCCGGGTTGAACGACGAAGTACCTCATTGCAAAGGTCGGAACGCCATCGGCACGTTTCAGAAGCCACCGGATCGTAGTGCCCGATGCTCCGGATTCAGTGACTTGCGTTGCCTCGACATCATTGATATCCCGTACAATCATGAAAGCCTCCCATATCATGTTGTGTCTTAGTATACTCGAGTCGTGAACGCTAGGCAGGATGGTCAATGCTTGCATTTTCGACATGGGTGGCTATGCTTTGCATGAAGGGCTTCGCACATCCCAGCAATCAACCACGAGGTCGAGATGTTTAGGAATCAATCTCTGGACGAGTTCCTGACCGAACTGTCATCACGCAATCCAACTCCAGGCGGCGGCACGGCCTCTGGATACGCTGCTGCCATGGGGGCAGCACTTGTGGAGATGGTCGCCAACGTCGTCAGCGCGCGAGACGAGGAAGAGAGGCGTCGTCTCGGACCATTCATAGAATCCTGCGATGAATTTCGAGCCGAGTTTCTTGCGATGATGGATGAAGACAGCCGCTCGTTCGAAACTTACATGACCGCGCTTCATCTACCGAAATCTACGGATGAGGAGAAGATTGCCAGGCGGAAAGCCATGCAGGAAGCGCTGAAGTCGTCCACGAGAGTGCCCTTGCGCCTTGCCGCTCGCATCTGTGACTTTGCCGATCTTTTTGGAGCAGTCTTGGGGGAAGCCCCCAAGGATATAGCATCGGATCTCTATGTGGGGGCCTCCATGCTGGAGGCTGGGTACGAAGGCGCTGCAGCGAACGTCTATGTGAACCTTGCTTATCTCAAGGAGCCTTCCTTCATTGACGAGACGCTGTCAGCCATCCGACAATGTCGCCAGCGCGTCAGGCGACTGGACTCGATCAAAGAACGCGTTGGCGAGCTGCTGGGTATTTTGTAGCCGCTTCGCGAAAGAGGGTGAAAGAGCATGAACTTCACTGAGCAGGAACTGTTGGAAAAAACATCTCGTGAGCTGTACGAGATAGCGAAGGTGCTGCATGTACGGAACTATACGCGACTCAAGAAGCCGGAGCTTATTGAAGAGCTGTTGAAACTGGGGGGAACAGATGTCAATGATCAGGAAGGTTCTGCCATGACCGTCGAGAGGCCTTATGAGAATCATGACAGGTCCACGGTGGTGACAGAGCATCTGGATGTCGAACAAGAACGCGTTCCGACCCAGACGATCTCAAGCGCTGTCATCTCTGGTCCGTCAGAACGTCGCGGTGGTGAGGTTCCACGGATGGGAAGCGACGAGTTTACCGCATCCGGGCTCTGCGAGATACTTGCCGAAGGATACGGGTTCATGCGTGCCAACTATTTTCCATCATCGACAGACGTCTACATCTCTCCGCCGATGATTCGAAGGTTTGGACTCAGAACAGGTGACTGGCTGGAGGGGATAGTCCATCTCCCCCGAGGCGACAAGGAGAAATACTCCTCGCTGATGCGTATTCGCAGCGTCAACGGCATCACTGCGGAGGGGCATGTGCTGAACCGCCCGCAGTTTGAGTCCTTGACCCCGATTTTCCCGAACAAGCATCTGAAACTGGAGACGCCGAATTGCAGCATGGCCCTCCGTTTGCTGGAGCTGGTGGCACCGATCGGAAAGGGACAGCGCGGGCTTATCGTGTCTCCGCCGAAGGCAGGAAAAACGACGATTCTCAAGAATGTTGCCCAGAGCATAGAATATAACCACCCTGAGGTGACTCTCATGGTATTGCTCATAGACGAGCGTCCTGAAGAAGTCACCGATATGAAACAGTCTATCAGAAGCGAGGTCATCAGCTCGACCTTCGATCAACCTCCCGAAAATCATATCCGCGTCGTGGAGCTTGCACTGGAGCGGGCCAAACGTCTTGTAGAGGTGAAGAAGGATGTTGTCATCCTCATGGATGGGATTACTAGGCTGACTCGTGCCTACAACCTCATCAGCTCTTCCTCTGGGAAAACACTATCAGGAGGTCTTGACCCGACTGCTATCCGTGGTCCCAAGAGGGTCATAGGCGCTGCGCGGAATATCGCAGAAGGTGGCAGTCTGACGATTATTGCCACTGCGCTGATCGAGACCGGCAGCCGTCTGGATCAGG
The DNA here is from genome assembly GCA_022710025.1 of Caldisericota bacterium. Taxonomy (GTDB): domain Bacteria; phylum Caldisericota; class Caldisericia; order Cryosericales; family Cryosericaceae; genus Cryosericum. Next base: position 11,483 of record JAKLHS010000011.1, read on the forward strand.
TGATTTACGAGGAATTCAAGGGAACGGGAAATATGGAACTCGTCCTGGATCGCGAGCTTGCGGAGCGCAGGGTTTTCCCGGCCATCGACGTACGAAAGTCCGGGACACGCCGTGAGGAGTTGCTCTATACCCCCGAGGAATATCGGAAGATATGGGCTCTTCGCCAGTTTATCAGTAACGAAGACCCGTCAGAAAGCCTTGAGAAACTCATCGCGATGCTCCAGAGAACTGCGAACAACCGAGAGTTCCTCGCGAGTATCGTAGCTCAGGACGGCGCGGGGCGCTAG
>JAKLHS010000110.1 GCA_022710025.1 Caldisericota bacterium
GGCAATCGGCTCAACGATGTCTTCTGTGACCGCTGGCTTCCCCGGTGTCGACCCGGAGATCCGGTACGTACGCAGCCCGTCTTTCCCGCTGAGTTCTTCGTCATACTGAAACTCTATCCCCGCCAAGCCTTGATTATCGTTTCCCGTTACTCCCACCACGGAGGACACAAGACTCCCGAGGGGATATACTCTCCGGTAGCCTTTGTCCAGAACGATACCCGGGACATCCAATCTGGAAAGAGCCTCATATTCCTCGATCCCGATTTGCTTCTTCAGATATATGAAACTCGTTTTTGCTCCCGCTACCTTGCGTTCCAGATCGGAAATTGATGCATTGATGATCGGAGAGATACTCACTGCTGTCTGGTGAGCATCTCTCACCTCTCTCATATACAGACCGAGCGACCACGTCGCTACATCTTCGGCCAACACACGGCCAGTCCGGTCGAAGATCATGCCCCGTTTTGCCCTGATGGGAATGGAATCCGTTTCAAGCTGACGATTCGCCATGGCCACGAGCGTTGACCGATTGACGACCTGAAGGTAGAGGAAACGGGACTCTATTCCCAGCACAACAATGAGGAATAGCGTAAAAATCACTATAAGACGTCGTCTGAACGCCTCGTTGAAGGACACGACGCCTCTCTTCATGGGCACCATATGGCTGGCGCGCTCAGTTGCTCTAGTGCGTGCTGTCCAGTGTGCCGATGACAGTTGAGCTATTTGCAACCATGCCCATGGTTGCCGCTGCTGCGCGCACGTGATCTGGAGATGTCAGCTTCGTGTCGCGAAGCAGCAGTAACTCCTGCCGCTGCAACTGCTCCTGAATGGCCGTCCTGTTCAGCTCGATCTGACGCTCCAGGAAAAGGGTTGTGCTGTAGACATAACCATAGGAACACAGCAGTCCGATGATGGCGATTCCAAGTACCACGGAGCGGCGAACGGCCTTGCCTGTGGCAGTCGCTGCCGAAACGCGCCCGGCAGCAGCCGGCCTGCGAACTGCAGTGTAATTGCCCCTGACTGCGATGCTCATGCCGATACCCTTTCCAGAACGCGGAGCTTCGCGCTCCGAGAACGTCGATTTTCTGCAACTTCACCATCCGAGGGGCGGATGACCTTCTTGTTGACACGACGAAATCCTGGCTCTCCCGAGACCGGATTCTCGCAGAGAGCCAGGTAGCTTGTCTTCACGATTCTGTCTTCGAGCGAATGGTAACTGATGACCAGAAGTCTTCCGTTTGCCTTCAGCAGCGATGCCGCTGATCGCAGACCAATGTCGAGAGCATTGAGCTCATCGTTAACATAAATGCGGAGTGCTTGAAAGGATCTTGTTGCAGGATGTATGCGAGTATGCCTGGCGGGGAAGACAGTGGCCACTGTCTCCGCCAGCTCCCCTGTTGTCTCGATAGGCGCCTGGTGCCGGCGACGGACGATCGCTCGGGCAACCTGGCGTGACCTGCTCTCTTCGCCGTACTTCCACAGAATGTCTGCTAGTTCCCCCTCTGCGAACGAGTTCACGATATCCCGCGCAGAAACCTTCAGGGTATCGTCCAGCCTCATATCCAGTGGCTGATCATTGGCAAACGATAGCCCCTTGCCTGTGCCCGTGAGCTGCTCCGAAGAAAAACCCAAATCCATCAAGATCCCGTCGAACCTTGTGTCTGGATAATCCTTCAGCAACCGCGTCATATCCCGAAAGTTCCCGCGGATTATCACTTTGCGGGCGGCAGTCTCCTGTAGGCGCTCGCGGGCGATAGCCAGAACCTCTGCATCAACATCCATCATGAAAAGCGTTCCTTCGCTTGAGAGTCGGCGCCCGACCTCATAGGCGTGTCCGCCTTCACCTGTCGTGCAATCAAGATAGGTTCCATCTGGTCTGATTTGCAGGAATGTCGTGACCTCGTTCAGGAGGACTGGGGTATGCACGTAATCGTTCATTTGGTCTGCAACGCCCCGATGTTCTGCTCAAAAACTTTCTCCGCTTGTGCCCGATAGACGTCCCACGTACGAGCATCCCACATCTCCAAATGGGTAAGCGCACCGATAAACACGACTTCTTTGTCCAGCAATGCATATTCACGCAAATGCTGAGGAATCATGATGCGACCGATTTTGTCCAATTCGACAGTTGCAGCTCCGCTGAAAAGGACGCGGACGAAAGCCCGATTATCAGATGAGACAGGGATAAGATCACCATAGAACCGCTCGACGATAGAGGTCCACACTCTGTCATCAAACAGGTACAGGCATCGATCCATGCCTTTGGTGAGAACGTACGGAGAGCCAGCGTCGGATCGGTAAAGGGCCGGGAACATCGTTCTGCCCTTATCGTCCACGGAGTATCTGTATTCACCGATGAAACAGCTCTCCTTGTTCATGGCGTAAGTATACCACATTTTCCCACTTTTTACCACTATGCATGGGAAATGGCACAAAGAGAGTGTTAGACTATCGTTCCGCCTCCGAGTATACGGTCTGTGTCATAAAAAACAACCGCTTGACCGGGCGTAACACCAAAAATCGGTTCATTGAGACAGACCACGACGCGATCCCTGGAGATACGTTCAATCTTTCCTCTGACCGGTTTTGTTCTGAATCTTGCCACGACATCGGCGGTGAACGAGGCGCTGGCCTCAGTGGGAACATGCTGCCACCGCAGATCAGCCGCCTCGAGTTTGTCCCGCAGGCATTCATCGCGGAATCCCACGACAAGCTGGTTCTGTTCGATCCTCTTGCCAAGGACGTAAAGCCTGTGGGATGAGCTTACTGCCAGACCCGACCGCTGTCCGATCGTGTATGCGTGCAAGCCGTTATGGCGGCCTACAATCGCACCGTCTGCCAAGACGATGTTCCCCGGTTTCGGTGG
>JAKLHS010000111.1 GCA_022710025.1 Caldisericota bacterium
ATGATTGGAACACCTTTGAGGAAATGCTTATCTCTCTTGGCTTCTGTGAGGAGCTAACCATCACACATAACAACAACGCGGTGCGCGCAGCGGAAGTGGTGCGAAATGCTCTGGAGCGTGCAACGCAGGGAGGACGGCAACAATTCCCACTTGCCAACGCTGGAAGTCGCGATGCGCTTACCGCCGCACTGAATGCCGTCATAGACCAACAAAGCATTCAGTACATTTTCCCAAGCAAGGACCCGCGGGTGCGCCTGCAAAACCGAGTGCAGGACATCCTGACCAATCGGTTGGATGAAGTTCTAAATAACAAATGGATTCCTCTCTGCAGCCTTTTCGCTGCAGGGCCAGGGAGGCGGCGATTGTATGGGATCGTATCGGACTTGATGGGAACCGCAAACGTAGCAGGGTCACGTCCAGTGGTTGTTATCGACTTATCTGCGCGAGGCAATCAGAATCGTTTCTGGACCGAAGAGCTGGAGCGCCGTCTGCTGAGCAAATTGCTGAATGTTCTGATTGCCCAATCGACATCCAGCTTGTCTACAAGGCAAAGTGCAAACGTCCTTGTTCTTCTTGATGAGGCGCATAGGCATGCCCCCAGCGGTCGATTGGAACAGGATACTGAGGCCGAGCGGCTCCGGGTGTTGCTGCGTCGCGCAGTAAGGGAGACCAGGAAATACGGTTTAGGATGGTTTTTTATTAGCCAAACGCTCGGAGGTCTTGATCCTGAGATTCTGCAGCAACTTCGAATACTGGCATTTGGATTTGGGCTCGCCATGGGAACGGAGTTCGACCGTCTTCGGGATTTCGTGGGCGGAGACAAGCGCTCATTGGAATTGTACCAGTCATTCCGTGATCCGCAGAGTTTCCCAGCCCGTAACCTCCAGGAGTTTCCATTCATGGCGGTTGGTCCAATATCCCCGCTGGCTTTTTCAGGGAAACCCGTTTTCTTCAGCATGTTCACTGACATGAATCGATTCCTGCAAGCAAACAACATGGACCAAGGTAACGGAGATGGCCAGCCGTGACTTGCGGTCCGAACACAGAAGTGCCGAAAATAATGACCTGTCGGGTAACCAAGTCAAAATGTAAATAAGAGGGGGGTAGAAAAATCAGGCAGAGGAATGAAATCCGGGTCAACGCCGCTTCCGGCATGTCAGGAGCGGCCTGATCTTTGATAACCCGTTGATATTGAAGGTTTTCGGTTAACGGCGGGAGAAAGAAAACGGTTATGAAGAGGGTTGCACACGGGGAGTTGAAGCGAAGACGGCGCCCAGTATGGGGCGACCCCTCTGTGCCTCGAAGGCTGTAATTCCCCGCCGTGCTTCTCCGGAAATTGCGGCGCCCATTCCCTCTTCTCCCGACAGATTCCCCGTTCCTTCTACGCCGGGGCGCATTGCTCGGGTCGCAGGTCCCCCCCTTGCGGCAGGAGAGGAAGTGCCTTCTTGTAAATCTCTTAATTTCAAGTGCTTATGGCATGTCGCCCCCATGTCGCATGCGGGAGTCGCGCGTGGCGGTAGGGCGGTGGACTGTGCCTGGGTCCGCCAGTCTGCGTGTCGAGAATGTCCATCGTCCCTTTTCTTGCAGGTATCGTGTTGACATTTATTGGATGTTTGGGTAGAATGCAGGAAATTGGAGGTCTGAGTGACAAAGGTGGAATCAGGAATTTTTGACTTTTTGTTCTTGACACAAGTTGTAAAACCTGGTAATCTTGGTAGCTTAGACAGGCGCGATAATGCAGGGGTACGCTGCACGGAAGCGGCAGGAGCCTCTGCGAAATCGGGCTTGATGGCAGGAGAGTGAGAAAGGGAGGAGGGTCGAGAGGGCGCTTGACGACACGTCCTTTTTCTCACGCGGTTGGAAGGCTTCGCCATGGAGTGGGCGTCGGTCATGACATCCGTCTACGGCGAAGGAGCTCTCAGACAACCTGGTGAGTCAAATCAGATGGACGCAAGGACAGCATCACGCCAGATGGATGGAACCGCACGGTTCTCATGATGTGACGATGAAGCAGGGGGGTGACGAAATGCGGAATCTGGCGAAGACATGTGCGATGGTGGTCTGTTTCGGCGTGGCCGGCAGTGCGTGGGCCCAGGGTGGCTTTCTGCCGACTCCGCTGGGCGGCGGGCCGGCGCGGACGGATGGCCCCAAGGTCGGAGCCTTCCGGCCGATGGCCATGGTTTCAGCGCCCAAGACGCCCTTGTTGTTCGGCATGGTCACCGGAATGGGACCGAAGCAGCTCAAGGCCCAAGGGACTGCCCGCGTTGCGGCGAACTGTCCTTATCGCGTGATGGCCTCGTTCCGAGGGATGACGGAGCCGACCGGCAAGTCGATCCCCACGCACGCGATGACGGCGACCATCAACGGCAAGAGTGTGCCGATCGGGACGGACTTTGTACAGATCGCCGCGGGGAATCTGACGCCCATGAGCGGCCTCGAAGTCCCGCTCGTGGTGGAAGTGATGATGAAAGGATCCGGCTTATACCCGGCAGGGCGGTACAGTGGGAACCTGGTACTCAAAGTGGTAGCAGGCTCGTGATGCGGAGAGGGTGATGAACTCCGGATCTCACGGCCGATTCTGTCGGGCCGCCATTATTCAAGAAATGCCCAGGACCTACGGAAAGGTGCGATCCCAACGCAGCCCCCTCGACAAGGGACAGGGGAGAAAGGAGGTAGGTGGTGACACGATGATCTCGCAAGCTGGGGACGGTTTGCGAGGCGTCCGGGAAGAGTGGCCTTCTTCCGGGGCGATTGAAATGGTGTCCATTGCCAAGTGGGAATGAAAATCGCAGGTCAGATTCTTACGGCCACGACCTATCGGACCAAGCGCGGGCAGGTCCATCGGGTTGTCAGGTTG
>JAKLHS010000112.1 GCA_022710025.1 Caldisericota bacterium
CCCGGTGCCCGCACGGTAGTCGTGAAAAGGGGGGAGAGGGGCGCTATGGCCGTTGGGGCGTACGAGAGCCCCCTTGTTTCTGCGTTCAATGTGGCGGTACGAGACACGACAGGCGCCGGAGATTCGTTTCAAGGGGCATTTGCTGCCTCGCTCGACTGCGGCTATGGCCCGGAACGAGCACTTCGGCGGGCGATGGCGGCAGGTGCATTGACGGTAACCAGATTTGGCGCTCAGCAGGCGATGCCGAGCGGATCGGAGGTGGATGCCTTTCTGCAATCACAACCGCGCGAGGGTTAGTTGTCCTTGTGCATCGTATCTGACAAACTCAGGGAGGAACAGCATGAAGAGAACCATCAGTGTAGTGTTGGCACTCATGTGCGTAGTATTATCGTTTGCCGGCTGCAGGCAGACGGCCACCGGTCCGGAAACGGACAAGGTCGTATACCTCATCAACGGAGCTCTTGGCGACAACGCTTTCTACGATTCCGGGCAGAAGGGCATTGACAACATAAAGGCTCAGTACGGCCTCGAAACACGTACGATCGAGTGCAACTTCGATGCGGGTAAGTACGAACCCGGGCTGGAAGCTGCTACTCAATACAGCGACGTGATCTTTGTTATCTCGTACGCATTCGAAGACAGCCTGAAGGAAATGGCTGACAAGTATCCTGACAAGATCTTCGTCAACATCGACACGATCGTGCAGAACTCCAAGGGAACGATCACGTCGATCAAATATATCGAAGAGGAAAGTGCATTTCTCGCCGGTGTGTGCGCAGCGCTCACGACAACGGAGACCAGCATCAAAAACATCAATGCCGACAAGACCGTCGGAGTCGTGGCTGCTGCGGATGACCCCGTCGTCATGGCGTTTGTAAAAGCCTATGAAGACGGAGTTCACTATATCGACCCCGCAATCACTGTCCAGCGCGTCGTTCTGGCAGGGGTGTGGGATGATCCTGCCAAGGGCAAACAAGCGGCGTTGAGCTTGTATGACAAGAAATGCGATGTCGTATTCCAGGTTGCTGCGGAGACAGGGCTCGGCGTGTTGCAGGCTGCCAAGGAACGTGAGCTGTATGCCATTGGAGTAGATACGAACCAGAACGATATCGAGCCAGGGTATGTCATTGCCTCCGATATCAAGGATGTCGGGAAGACGATCGAGGAAGTGTACGCGACGATCAAGGATGGCACATACAAACCCGGCGAAGTCATCAAGTACGGGCTGAAGACCGGCACTGTCGATCTTGTTACCGAAGCAAGCGTGCAGGTGCTTCCATCCAGCATCATTGATCGTATCGACACTATTCGCCAGCAGATCATCGACGGGACGCTTCTCGTCACCAAATACCAGCAAGGATAGGCACGTCGTGGCGCGTGGCGTCCTGATCGATCTGCGACATATCTCCAAGGTGTTCCCCCCAAGCACCGTGGCACTTTCGGATGTGTCGGTATCGTTTGCACCCGGAGAGATCCATGCCGTTGTCGGGGAGAACGGCGCCGGCAAGACGACGCTCATGAAGGTCTTCTACGGCCTTGAGCGTCGTAGTGCGGGCGAGATTTTCTACAAAGGGGCCAAAGTCGATTTCAGGACGCCCCGCGATGCGATCGCAGCCGGTATCGGCATGGTGCACCAGGAGATCCTGCTGATCCCCGAGTATACGGTGTGGCAGAACATCATCCTCGGAGCTGAGCCGGTGCGCTCGTTTGGAAGGATTGACACTCGTGCGGCTCGAGAGGCTGTGCGAGCCAAGATAGAGGAGTTTCGGTTCAATCTGGATCCCGATGCCGTTGTAGGCGATATCTCTGTCGCAGCGCGTCAGAAGGTCGAGATCCTCAAACTGCTGTATCGTAATGTTTCTGTTCTCATATTGGATGAGCCGACTGCCGTACTGACACCCCAGGAAGTGCCGCAGTTGTTTTCCGAGTTGGAAAACCTGCGGCAAAGAGGCCGCACGATTATCTTCATCTCACATCGACTGGACGAGGTTCTCGGTCTCAGTGACCGGGTAACGGTCATGCGCCGTGGACATGTAGTAGATACTGCAGCTGCAGCCGACCTGACGTGCGAACAGCTTGCTCGGATGATGGTAGGGCGGGAAGTGCTTTTCAGTGCGCAGCGTCAGCCACAGGAACCGGGATCGCTGATCTTCAGCGCTTCACACCTTCAGTACGTGGACACGAATCGTCGAACAAGACTGGATGATGCCAGTATCGATGTGCACGCAGGCGAGATCGTCGGTGTCGCAGGCGTCGAAGGCAATGGTCAGTTTGAACTTGTGAATGCTGTCATGGGTTTGATGGACGTGACATCCGGCAAGCTGGAAGTCCGGGGCAAGGATATCACGCACAGTGATATCCTTACGCGGCGTTCGCTCGTCTCCTTTGTTCCGCAGGATCGGGGCAGAATGGGGGCCAGCCTCGGGGCATCTATCCTGGAAGATGCCATCATGACTCACCATGTGCTGGACGACAGGTTTGGCCGGGGTCGCGGACTGGGTCTCGATTACCGGCAGGGCCGTGCTTTCACAGAGGAAGTGCGAAAGCAGTTCAACGTCAGTATGGGGAGCCCCATGGATCCGTTTCATTCACTGTCCGGCGGCAACCAGCAAAAAATCATTCTGGGAAGAGAGCTTCTTCTGGATACTCCGTTCGTCCTCATGGATCAGCCGACACGGGGACTGGATGTGGGATCGATAGAGTATGTGCACGAGCTGATTTTGGAGCTTCGCAGGAAAATGCGAGCCGTCTTGCTTGTGTCCGCAGACCTGGATGAGCTTCTGATGCTGTCCGACCGCATGATCGTCATGTACCGCGGCAGGATTGTAGCTGATCTTGTCACGAGTACGACGAGTCG
>JAKLHS010000113.1 GCA_022710025.1 Caldisericota bacterium
GTTATCAGCAATCCCGCCGGCCGCGTTCGTAAAAAGCGCCGTCTGTACTCTCAGTGCATGGGCAACACGCACCGGGATAGTCACCTCTGTCGCGTCGTACCCTTCGTACGAGTGGAATCGCCCCGCGAAGCAGAGGACACGATGGTGGCCGACCATACCCGCAATCAGCTTGCTTGCATGCCCTTGTACTGTGGATACTGGAAATCCGGGGATCTCAGCATATGGAATCACTGTCTCCGAACTGATTTTGTTGACAAAATCGACGAGGCCCGATCCGAGTACGACAGCAATATCATAGGTTTCGCCAAGTCTTCCGAGCAGCTCGTCGACAGCGAGCTGTACCTGGTGCTTGAGGTGGTTGCTGTTCGTCATTCTATAGACCCCACGACGTCATAGAAGGATTGGCCGCCAAAGTAAGGTTGGACCTCCAAGTCGGGGTATTGTTCTGCCAACGCCGCCATGACACCTCCGAAGGCCGATTCATCATAGTCGGCTCCGCGAAACGCAGACAACAGGGACTTGCTTTTCCAGTCGATTGGAGAGTTGCGCAGGCAATCCAGCGCTTCTGCGATCGTTTTCCCTGTACCAACAAGTTTGTCGTCAACGAGCAACATGTAGTCACCTTTTTGAACGCGCAGTCCGCCGATGCTTGCATTTTTCGTCGCCCGCGTGACCGCGAAGAAATCCGTTGCGCCGATCGCTTCATCGGCTGTGGCCACGTAATCATCGTCGACGCCGCAGGAGGCGAGTTGAACAAGGGCGGCGATAGCCTGAACGGGGTGGCGGGATTCAAGGACGTGTACATCTTTGCCGGCAAGATCGGCCGCCTGCCTTGCTGCCAGAACAATGTTCTTGTTGTTGGGGAAGATCAGGAATGATTTCGCATCACAGGATCGTATCGGTTCCAGGAATGCCTCTGTAGGCGGATTCATGGTATCGCCGCCACTCACGATGACGTGAGCTCCCAATTTGCGGAATACTTCGTCAAATCCAGGACCAGGCGATACGACGACATAGGCAACCTCCAGATGACCCCCTCCACACCCTTCTGTGGATGCCAGCCGCTGCGGAGAAGCCGATTCCATGGTAGTAGTCGCTGCGTACGCATCTGCCTGGGTTTGCATGTCTTCGATATGTCCCTCGCGGATCGGGGCAAACGTCATGAGATATTGGATGACTTCGTAGGGTTCATTTGTGTGGACGTGAATCTTCGTGAGGCCACCCGCTGAGGCCATGACCAGGCTGTCGCCGCGCTGAGTGAGCCGGGCGCTGATTTCCACCGAGGGGAGTTTCTCGGAAGCTACCAGCACGACTGTGTCATACCGGTATGTGAGTTGTTCTGACGGAAGGCGCTCTTCCTGCATTGCCTCGACAGGTTGTTTTTGCATACCAGCACTCTCACCCTTGAGATCCATCAGCATCCCCTCGAGAAGTGTTACCAGTCCTTCTGCACCTGCGTCGACGACATGAGCCTCCGCGAGAGCCTGGAGCTGGCCGGTCGTCTCCCGTACTGCCTGTCGACCTACGGTGATCAGAGCGGTGAAGTATGGCACGAATTCGTCGTCACGCACTGTTGTCGCCGCTTCCGCTATACGACGGATGACCGTAAGGATCGTGCCCTCTACGGGCGTTACGACGGCCTTGTATGCGATCTCGGTCGCTTTAGCCAGCATCTGGGAAAAGTCTGTTGTGGTCAGGGTAAGCTTGTTGTCAGCAGATGCTGCCATACCGCGTACGATCTGGGAGAGGATGACTCCCGAATTGCCGCGCGCGCCGATGAGAGAGCCGGCGGAAAGAGTCGACATGAACTCCTTGGTAGAAACCGGTTTCTTCTTGCCGACTTCCGCCAAAGCAGTCTTGAGAGTAAGCGCCATATTGGTTCCTGTGTCGCCATCGGGAACGGGGAAGACGTTCAGGCTGTTGACAAAGGTTTTATGAGCCTCCAGGTTGGCCAAGGCTGCCGAAAATAACCCCTCAAGATCGTTATAGCCGATTTCTTTCAAGAGATCCTCCGAGTGCGAGCTAGTCTGTTTCGGGTTCGACGCGGATCGACCAGACGATGACGTTGAGTTCTACTCGTTCCTGGGGGATTCCGGTCATGCTGCAGAAGACATATCGGACTTGGGAAGCGATCGTGCGGGCAACTTCCGATACTCGCAGGCCGTATCGCAGCCGAACATGTATGGTCGCGGCGACTGCCCCGTCATTCCCGATCCTGGCGTCGACGCCTTTGGGCGTCGTGGGCAAAGCAAGGATGTGCGAGAAGCGTTCACCGAAGGTGATCGGCGCAAGCCCCGTCACTCCGTATACATTAAGCGTAGCCAGACGCAGGATCTCCTCCACGGCGTTTCTGCTGAGAACGATCTTACCGCGTACCTCGCTCATATTCACTCTCCAAGCCAATCGTAGTAGTGGATTATAGCACGAATCTTGAATTCACCCGTCTTTTCCCTAGAATGGACGCACATTCTTTGTGGAGGTTTATCGAAATGAGCAGAACATGTTCCATATGTGGCAAGGGTCCGATGGTGGGCAACACGGTGAGCCATTCGGTTCAGCGTGCGTCGCGTCGGTTTTTGCCCAATCTCCATACAGTCCAGGTAGAGGTAAGCGGCAAGGTCCAAAGGATCCGCGTGTGTGGCAAGTGTTTGAAAAAACTCAAAGCTACCGCCTGATCTTCTCTTGTCTTTCATGAGCGGTGAGTTGCGGAGCCTGTTATGGACAGGCTCTTCTTTGCGTGTTCTGGACCAGCTCAAGCTCCCTTTCGACATGGAATGGATCGAGTGTCATACCTATGAGGATGTCTATTCCGTCATTCGAAACATGAACACGCGTGGGGCTCCCGCTATCGGTATCG
>JAKLHS010000114.1 GCA_022710025.1 Caldisericota bacterium
GAGAGTCATGGGCCGCAGTATCGCAGGCGGTCACGCGAGATAGCCCTTCAGGTGCTGTACAGTATGGCAGAAGGGAACATAGCCTACGACGATACCTTTGCCATGTATGTCCATGAGCCGCCCGTTGTGCAGGCGTACGCGTTGAGGCTCATTCAGGGTGTGGAACAACACAGCGAAACCATCCTTGCCGATGTAGCCGCGCACGCCAGGAACTGGAATATCGATCGCGTGGCTGTCGTAGACCGTCTGATCCTCTCGATTGCCGTCTTCGAGATGAAATACGGCAAGCCTCCGATAAAACCTGCTATCGTGGCAAATGAGGCAGTGGAATTGGCCAAAGAGTTCGGGGGTCAGGATTCGGGGAGATTCGTCAACGGCGTGTTGCGCGGCATCGGGGGCGCGGAGAGCTGAACAGGAAGTGCCTGTGAAGAAGCTGGTTGCCGATATCACAGGAATCGTTCAGGGTGTAGGCTTCCGTTCGTTTGTACGTGATGCCGCCGTCAAGCTCGGCGTGGAAGCGACTGCCGAGAACATGGACGATGGCAGCGTTCGTGTTCTCGCTCGGGGAAACGGTCGGCAGCTCCTGCGTCTGCTGGCGTTGCTGAGGCAGGGAAGCAGGTTCTCCTCAGTGGACCGGGTAGACTACCTGTTGGAAGATGGGGAAGATGATGCCGAAGGGAGCTGATATGGATATCCGTGCGCACCTGAAGGAAGAAGCAGTTTATATCGACGGCGTGTTGGCTGATTGTCTCGCTCCCATGAAGGAATCAGTTCTTCACGCAGCGATGTCATATGCGCTGCTGTCCCCGGGGAAAAGGATCCGGCCGGCTCTGTGTCTGGCCGTCTATGAGGCCTGTACACGGGATCGTGAGCGGATCAGGCCGGTGCTGGCCGCTATCGAGATGGTCCATGCATACTCGGTGATTCAGGATGACCTTCCGGCAATGGACAACGGGACGCTCCGCAGGGGCAAGCCTACGACGCATGTCGTACACGGTGAGGATATGGCCCTGCTCGCTTCTGACGCTCTTCTGACATTGGCGTTTGAGGAGCTGTCGTCTTCGCAGATGATGGAATGGTTTGGCGCCGATCGTTGTCTGAGAGGGGTGCAGGCATTAGCCGATCTCTCCGGCGTACGAGGACTCGTCGGTGGCCAGGCGATGGATATGATCACGTCGAGCGATGAGCATATTGAGCTGGGAACGATCGAATACATCCACCGGAACAAGACTGCCGCATTGATCGAAGCGGCTGTTCTACTGGGTGGCATCTTCGGATGTGCGAGTGAAACGGATATGGAGAAGCTGCGCGTATTTGGCGAGGACTTCGGTATTGCGTACCAGATCGCAGACGATATCGCCGACGCTGCGGCGACGGAGGCAGAGACCGGCAAGACAGCAGGCCAGGATCTCAAGAACAGGAAAGCAACCTATGTCGGCACGCTCGGGCTCATGGGAGCGCGAGAGAAAGCCCTGCAATATCTGGTACTAGCGAGAGACGCGGCGCTCTCGCTAGATGAGAAATCAGACTTTCTTATCGGTCTGGTCGACTTCATGGCGGAGAAGACCCGCAGTTGATTCTCGATCACATCGACTCGCCCACCGACATCCGCGGCATGGGCATCGCAGAGTTGAAGCAGCTGGCTGCCGAATGCCGTCAGGTCATCCTAGACACATGCTCGGTCAATGGTGGGCATCTGGCTTCCAACCTCGGCGTCGTCGAACTGACGATCGCTATCCATATGGCACTGGACACACCCACGGATCAGCTGGTGTGGGATGTCGGACACCAATGCTACACGCACAAACTGCTGACGGGTCGGTATTCGCGATTCAGCACACTACGGCAGCGCGGTGGCATCAGTGGATTCGTAAGCCCGACGGAGTCGCCGTACGATACGTTCTTTGCCGGACACGCCTCGACTTCCCTTTCCATAGCGGCCGGCATGGTTGCCGCTCGTGAGTTAAGCGGGGGAAGCCAGCGTGTCGTAGCGGTGATCGGTGATGGAGCGCTTTCTGGGGGCATGGCCTTGGAGGCCTTGAACAACCTCGGGCGTTTCAAGGGACAATGTCTCGTCATTCTCAACGACAACGCCATGTCGATCTCACGCTCGGTAGGCGGCATGGCCTGGGCGCTGGATCGCCTACGGACACGGACGTGGTACCTTCGTATCCGTGAGACACTCTTTGTCAAACGCTGGCTGCACTGGCTGCGCACGTTGCTCAAGCGACTCTATATGCCGACGATTTTCTTCGAAGAGCTGGGATTCCGTTACTTTGGCGTCATCGATGGTCACGACATCGGAAAGCTGATTCAGGCCATCAATATGGTCAAGGACATCCAGCAGCCGGTTGTCCTGCAAGTAGCGACCGTCAAAGGAAAAGGGTACGAGCTTGCCGAACGCCGACCGACCGCGTTTCATGGTGTCGCGCCGTTTTTGATCGAAAACGGCCTGTCGCGGGAAGAAAAGTCGCTGCCCTCCTACTCCGAGGTGTTCGGCGAAACGATGATCAGGCTTGCAGAGCAAGATCCCCGCATCGTTGCCGTCACGGCGGCCATGATGGACGGAACAGGATTAGCCGGCTTTGCTGCGCGGTTCCCCGATCGCTGTTTCGATGTCGGTATCGCCGAACAGCATGCTGTCGGATTCGCAGCCTCGCTGGCAAAGCAGGGGTACAGACCGTACGTGGCCGTGTACTCAACCTTCCTTCAGCGCGCGTACGACCAGCTCATCCATGATGTGGGCATTGCAGGTCTGCCGGTGTGTTTCGCCGTTGACCGCGCTGGCCTGGTAAGCGATGACGGACCAACGCACCAAG
>JAKLHS010000115.1 GCA_022710025.1 Caldisericota bacterium
CGTGGCACAGAACGACCTGCAGGGGCTGGCGCCAACAGTAACGCCCGACCACCTGAGCGACGAACTCGCGAAGGGAGCGGTGCTCCTGGACGTTCGGCAGCCCGAGGAGACGGACTGCGGCATCATCCCCGGCGCACTCACCATCCCGCTGCCGGAACTGCGTGACCGGCTGGTCGAACTGCCCGCGGGCAAGAAGATCATCCTCACCTACTGCAAGGTCGGCCTGCGCGGCTACGTGGCACAGCGCATCCTGGCCCAGAACGGATTCCAGGTCGCCAATCTGACCGGCGGCTATACCAGCTGGGAGGCTGCTGTGACACACGGCATCGAAGAACAACCGGCACGGCCCGAGCGCGAGGCGGATGACCAGCAGACGTGCACCAGCGAACCCTGCGCTGCGAAGACGGCGCTGCTGACGCCCCCGCCTGCTACTAGCGTCAAGACCGTCGAGATCGACGCTTGCGGCCTGCAGTGCCCGGGACCCCTGCTCAAGCTGAAGGAGGCGCTCGCCCAGACCGGACCCGGCGACCTCATCAAGGTCACGGCATCCGACCCCGGCTTCTACCCCGACGTCGCGGCATTCGCGCAGGCGCAGGGACTGGAACTCGTGGACCGGCAGCGCGGCAAGCTGGTCACTGCGACGCTGCGGAAACCTTCCCAGGCACCGATCCCCGAAGCGGGATACACTGTTGTTCCTGGCAAGAGCGACGACCACGCGACGCTCATCCTGTTCAGCAATGACCTGGACAAGGTCATCGCCGCCTTCATCATCGCGAACGGGGCGCAGGCCATGGGCAAGAAGGTCAGCATCTTCTGTACCTTCTGGGGCCTCAACGTGCTCCGCCGGGACGAGAATGTGCGCATCAAGAAGACGTTCATCGAGACGATGTTCGGCAAGATGATGCCGCGGGGCGCCAACCACCTCATCCTGAGCAAGATGCACATGATGGGCATGGGCACCGTCATGATCCTCGGTCTCATGAAGAAGTACAACGTGACGCCGGTGGAAGCCATGCTCCGCTCGTTCCGGGACAACGGCGGCAAACTGATCGCCTGCAGCATGTCCATGAACTTGATGGGTATCCGCCACGAGGAGCTCATCGACGGCATCGAAGAAGGTGGCGTGGCCACCATGCTCGGCGACGCCGACCAGGGGCACATCAACTTCTTCATCTAGATCCTGTCTGATGAATGCACAAACCTGAACCACGCCTCCAAGGAGCTGTCGTGGAACATCTCTATGTTCCATTTGATGTATGTGTTGAGAGCCTGGGGGCATATGCCCCCAGGCTCTCTTCCTCAGCGTAAACGCTTCTATGGGGTGGGATGGCCCAACCCCGGGCCCGTATCTAGTGACTGACGAGCGTTATCGTTTCAATGCTACCGCCATCCCACGTAATTGTAAGGGAAAGCTTGTCGCCGGCTTTTGCTGTGGCAACATTCCCTCCTCCGCCACGAGACACCCACGGATGGAGACTCCCAGGCATGTCCCCTCCTTGCATGAAGCCGTGTAGCCCGGTGAGTTGATACTGTGGTTTCTCAATCTTGGCAGACGATGCACCAGTCCACCATATGTCAAGCTCTGTGCGAGATACTGTCTCATAATCCTTGTTCACTATCTCCAGACGTACCACGTACCTTGCCTTCCAGTGCGCCGACGAACCAGTGAATGTCGTCGTCGTTACGCCACGTGGACTGCAACTCGTCACGGCCAGAACCGTAACAAGCAGGACAGTGAGCAGCACACTAAGTGAACGCAATCGCAGTCTCGTTATGCACCTCCAATAGTCATAATTGGCAACGGCATTTTCATTTTATCATCAAAACAAACAAAAACTACTTGAATTCACTACCATAGTATGGGATAGACGACAAGGTCCCATAGCTGAAGCCTTCGAGCACTTCGCCTGTCTCAGCATCGAGGACGACGTTCGTGTCTCCGAGTACATACGGATCTCTGGTGGAAGAAACCTGGTTGCCACTGGCATCCATCATGCAGGGACTGGAACGTCGCATCCGTACTCCGTGAAAAGTCACGATCCAGACGGGGACGTTGTTCATGATTCTGCTCGTTCCAAGCAACGTCAAGGGAGACTTGTCCGGGCCTGCGGGATAGTCGGAGAAACTTGTGTACATGGCTGTGACGTGTGTCGTGTCCTGAGCGATCATGCCAGCGATTTCCTTTCTTGCTATGGCAATTGCCGCTTCTTCGGACACAGCGGGAACACCGACAGCGTTGTTCAGTTCCATGCCGAATTCCGCTATCTTCGAGTAGAAGAGCTTCGTGTCATCATCTGTCGTTGAACTCTCAACAAGACCGCTTGCCTCGTCTGCCGGCTGAGATGCCCGAGCAAGAACAACGGCGGTGTAGCTGCCGACTCCAAGGACTACTGCAAGAACAATGGCAAACATTCGATTGCGCATGGGATCCTCCTAGTACCGCGTATCCCAGACTTCCCACGTCGTGTCGCCGGAGGCAATGTTATTGGACATCGTCGACAGGCTGTGGTACTCCGTGACACCTGCAGAGACCCAGGTATTGCTGGTGTTCTTCATGGCCCATGCAGACAGTGACGAGCCCGTGGCCACGTAGGGGTTCTGGGTCTCCACGGTCAGCGCTGCCCCACCCTTGTTTGGATTGTTGACCGACATACGCGCACACCACCAGGCGAAGCTAATTCCTGCCCCAATCACGCCTCCTTTCATCGTCATGAACTCATCGCTGACATCTCCTCAACGACCTCCTTCACTCATATAACGCAGATCATCC
>JAKLHS010000116.1 GCA_022710025.1 Caldisericota bacterium
GGCAGCGTCAGAGATCACAAAAAGCCTGCAGGAATCCTCTCTCGGTTCGACGGGACTCTATTTTCTCATCGGCGCATTGCTGGTCCTCATCTTCCTCGCCCTGTACTTTCCTGATCCGCTGACGCCCCTGTTCATGCTGGTCGTCATGATCGGGTCGGTCGTCGTCAATCTCGGCACGGCTGCGTTGCTGGGACGAACGATGTTCTTCATCAGCCTAACGGTCGTTTCCGTCCTGCAACTGGCCGTTACCTATGACTACGGCCTCTTTCTCTACCATCGCTTCTCAGAAGAAAAAGCCGCACAATCTCCGGAGCAGGCCATGGTCAACGCCCTCACCCGCACATTCAAGGCCGTCGCTCTGTCGGCTCTCACGACCATTGCCGGATTCCTCGCGTTGGCTTTTGGTCACCTTGCCCTCATCAAGCAGATGGGGTGGCTGCTCCTGCAGGGCGTGACGATCAGTTTTGTGTTCACTCTCGTTTTCCTCCCCGCCTTTCTCCTGACCTTTGACCGCGTACCACGCCTGCGGAAATTCGACCTGCAGGCCTGGCTGATCCGCGCAAGCTCCGCTGTCGGGCGTGCCGTCTCCCGCGTGCCAATCATCATCGTCCTGATCTTCTGTCTCCTGGTACCGGCAGCCTGGTTCACGCATCGTCAGGTCGTTCAGACATTCAACCGGCAGGATTACACGCCTCCCAATGCTTCGTTCTCGATCGCCCAGGCCGAATACGAGCAGTATTTCGGCAACCGGGACACGCTGTACATCGTGCTCGATCGAGCAAGCGATCACAGCCGTCTCCTGCGCAAGGTCGAAGCTCTTCCGGGCGTAAAACAGGTCCTGAGTCCCGCGACGATGACGGACGCAGCGATCCCCCAGGAGCTTCTGCCCACGGAGGTCCTCCGCCGTTTCACGGGATCCTCGTACACGCTCGCGATCGTCACCAGCGCATATGGAGTCGATGACCCGCGCAACGACCGGCTCAAGGTGGATATCGTCGATCTCGTCAACGACCTCCCCGGCGAGCATTACGTGACGGGTACCTCGCTGATCACCGACGATTTGAAGAAAGCCGGACAGTCCGACCTGGACCGGACGACATGGATCACGATCGTGCTCATCGTGCTGCTCCTGCTTGTCGGATTCCGCAGTCTCAGCCTTCCTGCGCTGCTCGTATTGGCCATCGAAGCTGCCATCTGGCTCAATCTTTCGTGGTATGCGCTGATCGGCGCTACCGTCACGTTCCTCGTTCCGATCGTCCTCAACAGCATCCAACTGGGATCCACCATCGACTACTCCGTGCTGACGGCGACACGACTCGAGGAGGAAGTGGTGCAGGGCAAGACGGCCGTTATAGAGCACACCGTCCAGACATCGCTTCCCTCCATCCTCGTCAGCGCAGGCACGTTCATCCTCATGGCGCTGCCGACGGCCCTTCTGTCGAACGTCCCGGTCATCAAGCAGATCATGTCATCCCTTGTTCGAGGAGCAGCGGTCTCGGCAGTCATGGTCATCATCTTCGTTCCAGCACTTCTGTACGTGCTGCGCAAACCCGTGGCATGGACTTCGCTCGGCTTCAAAGCCAGAAAGGAGCAGAACTCATGAAGAAACTGTTTGTTGTCGTTCAGGCGGTAGTTGTCGTCTTCCTGGCTATGGCATTGTCTTCGTTGCCCGCTCTCGCCGCTGCCGGCGCGGGAAAGCTCCTGTCGGACAACGAGACCGTCTATGTCTTGATGAACAATGACGGAGCACCCCGCGAAACAATCCTGATGGACTGGCTCCGCCTAGAAGGAACGGGGTCCTATGATCTCCGCGACCCGCTCCCTGGAGCTCAGGGCGTACGGCTGGTAGATGGCCCGGGCACGCTCGCTTACGATGGAAAAACCGCTCGCGTGTCCGGTACGTCCACGGGGATCGATGACATCTATTATCGCGCCACCCTTACGAAGCCTCTCCCTGTCGACGTCGGCATCAAAACGACGATCGGCGGCACGGCGGTGACGTATGACGACCTGAAGCAACGTGCGGGCGACGTCACGATCGTTATCAATCTCCAGAACAAGGAAAAACGGGGATCGGTGTATGTGCCGTGGACGTACTCGTTGAGCTTCACGCTCAACAACGCCGACATCCGCTCTGTCGACGCCGGTACCGACGGTGTCGTCGCCGTCACGGGCAGCCGCACGATCATCACCTACATGACCGTTCTGGATGCATCGGCTCGCATTACGCTGCGCTACACGGCGCTGCGCGGCACCAATCCCAACGTGCAGCTTGTGCTGCAACCATCTCTGCCTGCGTTCTCCCTGCCGTCGGCAGACAGCCTGCATCCGCTGGAAGACGGTCTGGGCAAACTTGCGCTCGCTTTTGACGGGCAGCGGGCGATACTGAACGGCATCATCGACCGTCTCGGTTCACAGACTGTTCCCGCCATCGATACGACAGAGATCGACCGCCTGAATGACATCGTTACCCTTCTGAAAGCGGACGAGGCTGTACTGCGCGGACTCTATGCAGGGATCGACCCGGCCCAGCTGGCATCGCTTGCCGACGTTCCCGGCGCAGTGGCCCGACTCCGGCAGTCGCTCGACGCCGTCATCCAGGGAGTCGGTCAGCTCGCCGGGGCTCTGACGGTTCAGTCGCAGCTCGTGGAAGAGGCTCTCAATCTCAACGTCAGGATGGGACAGGCTGTGGACGCGCTTCCGGCAGAGTTCACAGGACAGCTTGCCGGTGTCATC
>JAKLHS010000117.1 GCA_022710025.1 Caldisericota bacterium
CGAACACTGTTCAATACGCTTGTCCGCTACCTTGAATCCCGCAGTACACTGGAAGAACTTGCACAGTCCGACGAAAAGATTCCCTCGTGGCACGATGTACAGCACGCTTTCGCAGAAGCTCGTGCCCGACAGGAAGCACGATCGGGCACGAAATCCTCTTCTCAGGCACCCCACCCCGGGGACACCGTTGTCTCCGAATCTGAACTTCGTTCTATTGCAAGTGCAGTCGACGAACAGGCCGGGCTCGCAATGATGCTCTTCTACTACCTCGGACTGGATGCCCGGCAAGCTGTCAGGCTCCGTTGCGGCGACCTTCATGTCAGCCGTGCCGTCATCTCGGCAGTCACGTCGTCGGGACAACGGAATCGCGATGTCGAGGCTTTTGCCCTGCCCGTCTCGACGATCATCCTGGAGAAACTCATTGGCAGAGTCTGCGGTACCCGTGGCGAATCCGAACCGATCTTCGTGACCGGAAAGCGACAGGAGAACCCCGTACCGATGACAAGCGGTGATCTTCGTCTGCTTGTGGCACAGCAGTCATCGCGTACCGGTCGCCGAGTTTCTATCCGCCAGTTGCAGGTGTGGGGAGCGGCGGAAGCGCTCCGAAAAGGTGAATCCATGGAGACCGTGCTCAACCGCCTGGGTCGCAAATCCTGGCGCAGCGAATTGCGAAGGGCGGTCGACATATTGAACAGTCCCGCTCTTTTCCCGCGCATGGGGTGGCTACCGGAACAGAACACGGACCGCAAGGCCGTTTCCGGGTGAACATAGTGTGAAAGGACAGGCGCACGAGAGCCCGTCATGCCTCGTATTAATAGTAGGCACGATGAACTTCATGCCTGCCTCCTTCCCAGGAACACAAAACCCCCGTTCAGCCCGGGGGTTTTGTGTAATTCGTCAGCAGGCTTTGAAACCGTTCAGGGAGCTTCTGCGTGACCTATGTTCGATATCGACCCCGTTTTCCTATGAAAGTCCTCGATAGCCATATGCATGGCCTGAAGAGCGTAGCCGGCACAACGCCACTTCGATTCGGGCAGGCCGTCCAGAACCTGCGAGAGGTGCGCCATATCAATGTCCATCGCCTGTTCGACGGTTTTTCCCGGCAACTCCCGCGTGAGTACCGATAGAGTCGCTATCAGTGCTGTGCATCCAGCTACACGATACCTGGCATCCACGATTATGCCCTCATTGATCGCGAGGAAGAACGTCAGTTCAACAGCATCGGCGTTGTCAGTGATATGCCCTATTCCAGACGGGTTCTCCAGCTCACCGATGTTGCTGGGGCTCATGAACTCCCGTATAGTCGCCCGACTGTATTTGTCCACCAACCCTACCTCATGGATCGCAGGAATCTGACCAGTCCCGGAATGACGTCTGCGGCGTACTCGATGTCTTTGTCGGTCGTTCCATATCCAAGAGAGAGACGGATGGAGGATTTGGCCTCCTTGAGATCACAGCCTATGGATGTCAGCACGTGCGAGGCGACCGTCTCCTGAGTGTTGCACGCCGACCCCCCCGCCGCGATGATCCCGGCTTCATTCATCGCGAGGAGAAGTGGTTCGTTGTCAATGCCGTCGATCCTGATATTGAGATTCTGCGGAACACGTTGCTTCATATCGCCATTGACGGAGATCCTGTCGATGCGAGATGCCAGTTTCTCATACAATGCGTTGCGGAGCCCCGCCAGGCGCGTCAACTCACCCGGAAGACGCTGCTTTCCCAGCTGTGCAGCTTTGCCGAGACCCACAATGCCCGGAACGTTGTGTGTCGACCCGCGCAAGCCCCACTCCTGTCCCCCACCGTCAAGCAGTGGGTAGAGCGACTGATGATCGCGAACGTACAGGATGCCGACCCCTTTCGGCCCGTTGAACTTATGAGCCGAAAGACTCAGCAGATCCACCCCCATCGTTTCTACATCGATCGGGATGTGCGCCGCTGTCTGCACTGCATCCGTGTGCATCAACGCTCCCTGCTCGTGAGCGATCCTGGCGATCTCGGTGACAGGCTGAATCGTGCCGATCTCATTGTTGCCATGCATGACAGATACCAGGACAGTATTCGGCTTCATGGCACGTCGCACGTCGTCGGGATCAACGATGCCGCTGTGTCCTACCTTTACAAACGATACCTCGTACCCCTGACGTTGCAGCGCTACCGCACTATGCAGGATCGCGTGATGCTCGAATTCGACCGTTACCATGTGTCCCGCTCTGTGCAACCGCTCTCGTGATGCCTTCTCCGTCACGCCCTTGAGCGCCCAGTTGTCCGATTCCGTTCCACCGCTGGTGAATACGATCTGATCCGGTTTTGCTCCGATCAACGAAGCAACACGGATGCGAGCCTCCTCCAACGCCGTGTGCGCTACGTCTCCGCTGGATGAGTGAGTGTACGTCATCGGGTTCGCAAATCTCTCGGTGAAATACGGTCGCATCTCCTCCATCACAGCCGGATCGACCGGCGTTGTCGCTGCGTTGTCCAGGTAGACTATTCTTTCCATCAACTTCCTCCTGTGACCCTGCCAGTGTCGCTCATGGACTCACTGCGCGTACAGATTCCCTTCCGGCACGAAACAGGGGCCCTGCGGTTGCAGGACCTCCTCGGTCCGGCTTTCGACTGACAGTATAACCAAAGTAACGCCGGACATATGCATCCGTGTTTCCCTGGATTG
>JAKLHS010000118.1 GCA_022710025.1 Caldisericota bacterium
TGCCGTCGACGCTCGTTCAGCGCTTCCACGCTCAACTTCCTGGAGTCATTCTCTCTCATGGCCTGATCCGATCCACAGATCGTGCCGATCCTCAACCATTCACTGCCGGATCAATAAGAGTCTATGGCCACTACTCCATCGAGTGCGACCTATCCTTCACTCGACTCCTGACCAACGTGAGGCACTTCTCCGCTGATTGTCTAATGCGCGCAAAGGGAGTGGAGGCGATCGCCGCGATGACCGATCTTGAGTCGCTCCATCTCGGCATTTTCGATCTGACCGATCTCGATGTTCTCGAGCGGGTCTCTCCAAAATTGACCACGCTGATGCTCGGGGCCACCTTCTCAAAGAGACCGAGCCTGGCCGCGTTGAGGAGATTTCGCTCTCTGAAGGTTCTTTACCTCGAAGGTCAGAGCAAGGACATTGAGGTATTGAGTGAACTATCGCATCTCGAAGACGTCACGCTCCGGTCCATCACGACAACTGACCTGTCCTACCTCGAACCCTTGTCGAAGTTGTGGTCCCTCGATATCAAGTTGGGCGGCATTCGAGGGTTCAATGGAATTGAAGGGAAGCGCAGTATCAAGTATCTCGAGCTTTGGCAGGTGCGCGGTCTCGCTGAGATCAACAGCGTCGGGCGTCTGCCAGGACTACAGAACCTCTTCTTGCAGTCGTTGCCGCAGGTGACGTCCTTCCCCAGTCTACATGAAGCCGGATCGTTACGTCGTGTCGTTGTGGAGAATCTGAAAGGGCTGAGTGACTTCACCGCGTTGCAGGCCGCGCCAGTTCTGGAAGAATTTTTGTTGGCCGACGGCAGAAAGCAAACACCACTGCACCTTCTACCGGTGCTCAAGAACCCTTCGCTGCGCAGGGTCCGTGCTGGTTTTGGAAGTGACAAGAAGAACAAAGAGTTCGAAGGTCTGCGTGAGCAATACGGAAAGGAGAGTCTGGGCTGGGAACCCTTCGAGTACCGCTGACGCGGTGTTCATTTCGCGTGATCGATCGGAGCGGGTACCCCTTAGCGAGGCGAGGACTAACTGCAGACCGGCACCGTCCCGGGTCAAGCCCGTAGCCGCCGAGCGAGATGGTGAAACCGTGGACGATGAGGGCGCCAGCGCCAACTCGCTACGGCGCGCGGAGCATGGTGCGGGTGATGTAACTACTGTGTGCTGAACAAACTTTGCTTCAATTCAGTAAACCGGTTCCAGTCCTGATGGTAGTTACGATAGACTAGCTCCAGGCCCATGCGCTCTCGAGTTGCCGTGTAGCTATCCCCAGCATTGCTTATGCCTTCATCATGGAATGTTCGCTCGGTCAACTCCTGCAAATAGGCAACGACGCGCTGCTGCTTTGCCTGGTCGAGTTCGCCACTGAGCCTCTCCACGATCCGCCGATCGAAGTACGATGGGTCAGGGCATTTCACCGTATCTCTCTCGTACATGGCGTACACACCGTTGTCCTGTCCGTAGATCCTGATCACTTCCTGATGCCCACCCCATTCTCCGCAATCAGCAAAGCGTCCTTTCAACACCAGCGTATCGCTTCCTTTCAGATTGTCCAACCCGAATCTGGACGCATCACCTACACCCTTTGAACAAGAGAGCAAGCAGACCATGCCGAATGCGATGATGAGGCGGGATTGCATGGAATCAAAGCTAAAGCAGTGACTTCAAGGTATGAACAGTACATTTCCGTCATGGAGCGGTGGCATGAACGCTGGGAGGTCATCGCGGCCATTGTTTGCTCGGCGCTTATCCTCCTTATTGTTGGCATTGAGTACCAATGCGATTGCCTGACCAGTCGGTATCCACTTGCGTATTCAACAATCCTCGGTCTTGCGAGCGGTGTGATCGGCACCGTGGTGGTTTTTTGGTTTCAGCGAAGTCATCGCATTAAGGAACTGAAACGACGGTACCTGCCACTCGCCGGCGCATACAAGCGTGTCGACATTGGGCAGGACAATACGAAGGACCTCGACGACATCAGGAGCAGAAACATCGACTTGCCTGTCGAACTCATCTACGATGGTGGAAATGCGTTCAGAGTTAAAGCAAGCTATTGGAGGGACCTTAACTGCAAGGTCGAAGCGCACATTGAGTTCGTCGAGAGCAACAAGATGATTGCAACCGGCCGATATCGATATGCCACGGGCGAGGCCTTTGTGAATCCGCCACATTTCGGGATCTATACGGTCTATCGCTTTCAAGAGGATGATGGCAAGCTGCTCGTATTGTATCAGCAAGTATTCCCAAGAAAAACGGATAACAACCCGGATGCAAACCGTGGCTGGGAGATTTGGCAAAGAGCCGGCATTTTGCGTGAGGGATAGGAGCAAGTAGCCCGCAGCGAAGCGAGGACTACTGCGGATAGCCCGACCCCGCCTGCATTTGAGGCGGGGGCACGCCCTCATCATACTTACGATGGTCACTCGTCGACCCAGTGGGTCGACATTACAAGTGCCTTGACCGGTGCCCCATGATCAGCCCGTGAGCCCCGGGCTCTAACTGAGGTTGAGATACGCCCCCAACCCATGCAACCCACCTTCCCGCCCATACCCGCTTTCCTTGTAGCCGCCGAAGGGTGAGGTGGGATCGAACTTGTTGTAGGTGTTGGCCCAGATGACGCCCGCGCGCAAT
>JAKLHS010000119.1 GCA_022710025.1 Caldisericota bacterium
CCGCGTCAAGAGATCAGAGAGCGGCATGATCGTGAATCCGATCACAATGTCTCCGGACCAGAAGATACACGAAGCGATGGCGGTCATGAAGAGATACAAAATTTCCGGATTGCCGATCACTGCCAACGGCAAGCTGGTCGGGATCCTCACTAACCGCGACCTTCGGTTCGAGACGCGACTGAATATCAAGATCTCGGAGTTGATGACGAAGGAAAATCTCATCACGGTTCCCGTGGGCACTACGCTCGAAGAAGCCGAGAGCATTCTCCACCGCCACCGCGTTGAAAAACTCCCTGTTGTGGACGGCAAATACCGTCTCAAAGGCCTGATCACGGTCAAGGATATTCAGAAGAAGATCGCGTATCCGAATGCCTGCAAAGACAAGCTTGGACGCCTTCGCGTCGGTGCCGGCATCGGGGCTACCGGAGACTATCTAGATCGAGCCGCAGCACTTGTCAAAGCCGGGTCGGATGTGCTGGTGATCGACACGGCGCACGGGCATTCGAGCAGGGTTATCGAAGCCGCAAAGCAGGTAAAACACCGCTTCCCGGAGATTGACCTGATCGCGGGAAATGTCGCCACCGAAGAGGGTTCACTGGCGCTGGCCAAAGCCGGAGTAGATGCCATCAAGGTTGGAATGGGGCCGGGATCCATTTGTACAACAAGAGTCGTGAGCGGCGCGGGAGTGCCTCAGATCACGGCAATCATGGATTGTTCCAGGGTTGCACACAAAATGGGAATCCCTGTGATTGCGGACGGAGGGATCAAGTTCTCCGGGGATATCGCCAAGGCGCTGGCGGCCGGTGGAGATTCTGTCATGATCGGATCTCTTTTCGCCGGAACCGACGAAAGTCCGGGGGAAACCATCCTTTACCAGAACCGCAGTTACAAGGTTTATCGGGGAATGGGATCGCTGGAGGCCATGAAGGCAGGTAGTCGCGACCGATACGGACAGGAAGGCTCATTTTTCGAAGGAAAGCTGGTCCCCGAAGGCGTCGAAGGCATGGTCCCCTACAAAGGCAGTGTTGAAATAATGATTCCGCAACTGACCGGAGGCCTTCGGGCAGGAATGGGCTACTGCGGATGCCGAACCATCGAAGAATTGCAAACCCGCTCCCGCTTTTTACGTATTACCTCCTTTGGGCTCAAGGAAAGCCACGTTCACGACGTTCTGGTCACCAAAGAAGCTCCTAACTATCGCACCGAACTCTAAGGAGTCTGTCGACCGGAGGCATGGCCGCAAATTGCGAATGACGGAACTGGCCGCCGGGCTGTATTTCGCCATCTGCAGTTGGCATATCTCTATGCGCCATAAAGAAATGCGGGCACATTTGGCGGGAATTGGATATAATGAGTCCGGGGCTTATCCACCGGCATGCGAGCATAGAGGCGCCTGTAAATGCCGGCAATTTGCGCAAGACTCGACGGTATGTGCCAAGAACAGAATCATCTTTAACCCTTGAAATTGTATGAACTTGGTCGCCCAAAATACCGATTAGGGAATTTACAGCAAAGGGATAAATACTTGAGCATTAAAATTCAATCCTTCAAATCGAAGAAGCCTATAGGGCAAGTCTTTCTGGAACGCGGTTTAATCGATGAGGAAGAACTGCGAACAGCTCTCAGCCTTCAAGCGGAATCCCGTGAAAAGTTCGGTAAGCTCCTTGTGGACCTGGGATATGTTTCTGAAAAAGATTGCCTCGCAGTGGTATCAGATCACCTTGGCATCGCCGCTGTGTCCGCACGCGACTTTCCGCCTGTTCCGGTAATCGAAAATGTCCTCACTTTCCGTTTCATGAAACAGTGCAAGTTTGTTCCTGTGGCGCTGCGGAACGAGGTGCTTACGCTGGCCATGACCGATCCGTTGGATACCGCAACACTCGACTCGGTCCGGCAATCGACCGGCTATGAGGTAAAGGCTGTTCTGGGGGCCGAAAGCGAAATAATGGATGTTCTGGAAAGGCTTTACGGATCGGCCGCCAGTTCGCTGGGAAGGATCATCGAGGGCATAGATGAAGCCAGCCTCGATAACATTTCCGATGAAATTGAAGACATCGAGCAGTTAAAAGACCTGGCATCCGAAGCTCCCGTCATCCGGCTGGTAAACCTGCTTATTTCCAAGGCAATAGAGAGCCGCGCCAGCGATATCCACATTGAACCGTTCGAGAAAGACCTTAAGATCCGCTATAGAATTGATGGCCTGCTTCACGACGTCGAGTCTCCGCCCAAGAAGCTGAAGGCGGCCCTCATCAGCCGCATCAAGATCATGTCCAAGTTGAACATAGCGGAGCGGCGCCTGCCTCAGGACGGCAGGATAAAGCTCAAAGTACTGGGAAAAGATATCGATTTGCGCGTGTCCACTCTCCCGACGCTGTACGGTGAAAGCGTCGTCATGCGCATTCTCGATAAGAGCAACACGAACCTGTACGATGTCCGAAAGCTTGGATTTCCCGAGGATTCGCTCCGCGAATTCGAGTCCATGATCCGCCGCCCGCATGGAATGTTTCTGGTCACCGGTCCCACGGGCAGCGGAAAGACTACAACTCTGTACAGCGCGTTGAGCACGATCAACCTGCCCGACAAAAAGATCATCACCATTGAGGATCCCATCGAATACCAGATCGATGG
>JAKLHS010000012.1 GCA_022710025.1 Caldisericota bacterium
GAAACTTCCTGAAGGGCAGACTGAGGACGAGATAGCAGCTGGTTGGAACGAAATGATGTCTCGTAACTCCAGTGAGAAAAAGGCTTCACTTCTGGGCGCCGGATCCTACATGCACTTTATTCCGGCCGTTGTCCCCCATCTAGCCTCTTTGCCTGGCTTCCTGACAGCATATACGCCGTACCAGCCGGAGATTAGTCAGGGGACCCTGCAGTCACTGTTCGAATTTCAGTCGTTTATGGTGGAACTCACCGGAATGGAGCTTTCAAACTGTTCCATGTATGACGGAGCATCGTCTGCGGCGGAGGCCATGTTGATGGCACACAGGGTCAAGAAGGCGGACCGGGTGCTGGTCGCCGCCTCCGTACATCCCAATTATCTTGCGACGGTACGGACCTACTTGGAGCCACGTGGCGTTTCCGTCGAGACTGTGGCGATGAACGACCGAGGTCAGGTTTCGCAGGATCGTCTACAATCGCAACTTCGTGCCGGGCCGGCCAGCGCTGTCCTCGTACAGAGCCCAAACTACTTTGGCGTGATCGAGGATTTTACTTCGATCGCCGCGGTCGCGCACGAGCATGATGCGCTGTTTGTAGAAGTGTTTACCGAAGCGATAGCCCTCGGCTTGCTGAAGTACGGTGTGGAAACAGGTGCGGACATTGTGGCAGGCGAAGGACAGTCACTCGGCTTACCGATGTGCTTTGGCGGTCCTCACCTGGGCATTTTCACAACACTCAAGAAATACAATCGTGAGTTCCCTGGGCGTATCGTCGGCGAGTCGATCGACACGGAGGGTCGTCGGGCTTTTGTCATGACGCTGAGGGCTCGTGAACAGGATATCCGGCGTGAGAAAGCCACCTCCAACATCTGTTCCAATCATGCGTTGAATGCGTTAACGGCAGCCGTTTATCTTGGCGCCGTCGGCCGAGACGGATTGCACGCACTCGCTTGCGAGAACGTCGTGAAGATGGAAAGGCTTGCCAAAGGGCTGGAGGCGACAGGGAACTTCGCGCGGGTATTCAAGGAAAGCCCTGTCTTCAACGAGGCGACCCTGGCGTCGTCCATCTCCCCTGCCGACATACGATCTCGGCTTGGCGGCTTGCCGGTGTTTGCACCGCTGGCACTGCCGCCCGGGGCCGTCTCCGGGGTAACCGGCAAGCCCTATACATATTTGTTTTCAGCGACCGAGCTGCTCAAGGACAGCATCCTGGAGCAGGTGCTCGGCGCACTTTCCTGAGGTGACAACAATGACTCTCTACGAGAAGAGTGTTGCTGGCCGTTGTGCGTTCTCATTCAGGTTTGAGGAAAACCATTCCGCTGTGGATTCGCTGATCCCGGCTTATGCGGCAGCACCGGTGAAACATCTTCCTGAAGTCAGTGAGCCGGACCTGGTACGTCACTTCACGAATCTGGCACGACTCAATTATGGAGTCGACACGGGCTTCTATCCCCTTGGTTCCTGTACCATGAAATACAATCCCAAGATCAATGAACGCCTTGCTGCTGACCAGAGACTTACCATGCGGCATCCACTCGACGATCCCGATGACAACCAGGGGATCCTGCAGATGGAGTGTGAGCTCAAGGAATATCTCCAGGAAATAACCGGGATGGATGATTTCACGCTCCAGCCGGCATGCGGCGCTCATGGTGAGTTGACGGGCATGCTCATCATCCATGCATATGTCCGTGACCATGATCCGGGACGAACCAAGGTGCTCATTCCGGATTCTGCACACGGGACGAATCCTGCATCTGCATCCATGGCCGGGTTCCAGGTCGTTACCGTACCCTCGGATGAACGGGGCGGCGTTGACATGGCGGCTCTTGATACGCTTATGGACAATACCGTGGCGGCGATCATGCTGACGAATCCCAATACGGTCGGCCTTTTCGAGGAGAATATCACTCGGATCGCCGAGCTGGTCCACGCTCGCGGCGGGTTGCTTTACTATGACGGAGCAAACCTGAACGCGTTGATGGGACTCATGCGCCCCGGGGATGTTGGTTTTGATGTCGTGCACCTCAACCTGCACAAGACCTTCTCGACACCGCACGGCGGCGGAGGCCCGGGAGCGGCGCCTGTCGGAGTGAAGAGGTTTCTGGCGGAGTATTTGCCGGTGCCAGTTATCGTGAGAAAGGGGAGCGGGTTTGCTCTGGACTACGAACGAACCCACACCATCGGCCGCATGTCTGCTTTTTACGGCAACACTGCAGTTCTGGCGCGGGCGTATGTCTATGTCAAAATGATGGGTCGTGATGGTCTGCGTGCTGCAAGCACGGCCGCGGTCATCAATGCCAACTACATGAAGTCCAGACTCAGCGCCATCTTT
The DNA here is from genome assembly GCA_022710025.1 of Caldisericota bacterium. Lineage (GTDB taxonomy): Bacteria > Caldisericota > Caldisericia > Cryosericales > Cryosericaceae > Cryosericum. Next base: position 2,331 of record JAKLHS010000012.1, read on the forward strand.
CCTCCGGCATACGATCGTCCGGTCATGCACGAAACGGTACTCAGCGCCAAGCAGTATGACAAATTTGGCGTCTCTTTGCTTGACATTGCCAAGAGGTTGATGGATTATGGGTATCATCCACCCACGATCTACTTCCCGCATTTCCCTCCGCATGCCGAGGAAGTGATGATGATCGAGCCAACCGAAAGTGAGAGCAAAGAGACCATGGATGCGTTCTGCGATGCGCTGATTCACATCAGCGAGGAGGCGCGGGAGCATCCGGAGTTGCTGCAGACTGCGCCCCACATCACACCAGTGACACGGGTCAGCGAGACCTATGCCGCCCGGAATCTGATAACCAGTCACCGAGACAAGAAAGGAAGCTGAACAGGTGTTAAATACACGCAAGACGCTTGATGCACAGATAGGTCTTGCGCTGAGGGACCTCCTCACTGCCGAGGAGGCCCCTCTTGCGCAATGCGCTCTATCCAAGCCGGGATTTCTGGATTACAGCCTTGCGCTTCCAATGAAACTGGCAAGAAACCGTCATATGGCTCCGCTTGCCATTGCGGAAAGGCTGAGACCGGCTGTCGCAGGCATGATCAGCGCAGGTCGCGTGGAGAGCGCTGCGCCCGGATACCTCAACATCCAGTTGTCCGAAGCATTCATGGCAGAAGTTTTGACCAACATACTGCGGACACCATCCACATCGCTTCTTCGGAAGAATGACAATGGATACAAGATCCAGGTGGAGTTCGTAAGCGCCAATCCGACAGGCCCCCTCCATGTGGGCAACGGGCGGGGTGCCGCCGTTGGATCCGTACTCGCAAATCTGCTGGAGACGCAGGGGTATGCCGTTGACCGCGAGTACTATGTTAACGACTACGGGTCCAAGATGCGGTTGTTTACTCAATCTATCGCGCATTACCTCTATCCGAAGATCGACCTCGAGTTTCCCATGCCGGAAGACGGATACCGAGGGTCGTACATTCCTCAGCTGGCGCAGAGCGTGTATGAGCGGGTGGGATCGCAGTTTGCTTCTGTGCAAGACCAACAGCGGCTGGGATTGATCGAGGAAGAGGGCAAGAAGCTTGTTCTGGAGTCTATCCGTAGCGCCCTGGAAGATATGGGCGTTTCCTATGACACGTGGTTTTCCGAGCGCTCGCTGGTAGAGCAGGGATGGAATAGCAAAGTTCTTCAGGAGTTCCGGGCGAGGGGCGTCATCTATGACAGCGAAGGCGCTGTCTGGCTGCGCTCAACGGAGTTTGGAGACGACAAAGACAGGGTGCTTGTCAGACGCGACGGTGAGCCTACGTATACTCTTACAGATGCCGCCTATCACTACAACAAATATCAACGCGGCTACACGAAGAGCATCGATATCTTCGGCGCAGATCATATAGGCCACATCGTTCCCATGCAAGCGCTCATGAAGAGTCTCGGCCTGCCTGATGATTTCTTGGAAATCATCATCTATCAGATTGTGCATTTCCTGCGCAACGGGCAACGCGTCGTTCTCTCGAAACAGACCGGGGAGATGATCGAACTGGCGGATCTCGTGCGTGAAGTGGGTGCAGACCAGGCACGTGTGTTCTTCCTTCTGTCGTCTGCCGATTCGGAACTGGAGTTTGATCTGGAAGTGGCGAAAACGAACTCGCTCGACAACCCGGCGTATTATCTCAAATATACCCATGCAAGGCTGTGTAGCGTGGAGCGACAGGCAGAAACAGTGGGTTTGCTTCTTCCGGTCCATGCGGAATCGGCCGATGTGGAGCTGCTCTCGACCAGCGAAGACAGGGAGCTCCTTAAATGCTTGCTCAAGGCGCAGGATGAAGTCGATGACGCCGCATGTGCGCGACAACCGCATCGGGTGCTCTATTTGGCGAGCGAGCTAGCCAAGTCCATCAACGCTTTCTACCAGAAAGAAAAGGTCATCCAAGATAATATGTCTCTTGGGCGAGCTCGCATGGTGCTTGCGCTGGCATCACGCCGGCTTCTGGGAGCGTATGCTCATATCCTTGGCATCACCTTGCCGGAATCCATGTGACATGAGAATCGCTCCAACGAGTCTGGAACACGAGGTGGATCGAGCATGAAAAACATACGAAAGCTGAGGCTGGAGGAATTCATACGACGGAGTGTCGAGGGGCAGCTTATTCTGATGGACGATCCTGATTTGCGACTGCTCACGGTGACACGTGTCGAACTGTCCAGCGATAGCCGCCTGGCCAAGGTTTATGTTTCCATTCTGTCCGGAGACGATATGCGCAGGAAATCGCTCATGACGGCGCTATCCAGGGCTTCGGGAAAATTCCAGCAGAAACTTGCGTCAGATGTCAAGATGCGCTTTACACCCCTTCTGTCTTTTCACTTCGATCATGGCTTCGTGAAAGGAACGCAGGTCGTAGAGCTGCTTACGGAACTGGAGAAGGGTGAAGTGAAGGACACCTCCGAACATGAAGGGTAGTGGCATAGCGACGATAGCCGTCCGTCTCAGACAGGCTGACCCCGTATTCCTGTTTACGCATGAGTTCGCGGACGGGGACGCTCTGGGGTCGATGGTTGCCCTCGTTCTGTACCTCCGGTCCTTGGGAAAAGAGGTGTATGCGTTTGTGCCCGGCAAGGTGCAGACCGTTTATCGGTTCCTCGGCACCGACGATTTGATCAACACTCTGACGCTGTTAGAGGCGGAAACCCGCATCCGACAGTCAAAGGTTACATGTCTCAGTGCCGATGCCGCCGACGTTGACCGGTTAGGAGAGTGGAAACAATTATTCCTTGCCGGGGCGGAGCGCCTGGTTCTGGATCATCATGACACGAACGCGGGATTCGGGGATATGTTTTTCGTCGATGAAACGGCGAGTTCGTGCTGTGAGGTCCTGTATGAACTGTTTACTGTCATGGACGCTTCTCGCATCGACAGGCTCGTGGCGTCCGCATTATACACCGGCCTGGTTTCGGACACCGGATCATTTCAATATGCGAATACGAAGGCTCAATCTCTGATCCACGGCGCTCGGCTGATCGCACTCGGCGCCTGTCCCGATGAGATTTCAAGAAGCATCTACGAGGCAAAGCCCTACGGTGCCTTGAGATTGATGGGATCCTGTGTGGCCTCGTCGCGCCTGCTTTACAATGGCCAGGTAGTCATCGCCCGCGTCACGCGCGCCATGCTTCAGCAGTTCGATTCCATCGACGAGGATACGGAGGGAATTACGGATGAGCTGCGCCGGGTCAACAGCACACGGGCTGTTGTGCTTCTGAAAGAAGCTGCGGACGGCACGATCAAAGTGAGTCTGCGGGGCAAGTACGGATTCGATGTCAAACGCATAGCGACAACGTTTGGCGGAGGAGGTCATCTCCTCGCAGCCGGATGCACGATCGAAAGCAATGTGGACGAAGCGGAGGAACGCGTACTCGCCGAGTTGGACCGGTACCTCGGGCTCTCTAGAATTTGAAGCTCTTGCCGATGTCGAAGACGACGGGCACGTGATACATCGTGTCTCCTGTCAGGATCTTGATGATAGCGAGCACCGAGAGCAGACCAGGAAGGAACCACAGCCAGCTGGATATGTAGTGAAGCAACGGTATGCGGTTCAGTACCGCCAAGATCGCTTCGAGGATCAGTATGACGAGGCCCTGCCCCAGATGAAGCCGGAAAAACTCGTTCTTCTTGTTCATGAGCAGGGAGACGATCCAGAGGATCCCCAGATAGCAAAGCACGCCATAGATCAGATCGCCGTTTGGTGAAGCGCTCGATGACTGTTCCATTGATCTACCTCCTTGGAAGGATATCAGTATACTAGACCAGTCTCTTGGTTCATCAAACACGTGGGGGATGTGGAAGAAGCATGGTAGGGCACGGGCTCATTTCGTCCTGGAACCCACACGAATGACATCCAGCCTCTCGGCATGTCACGGTCAGTGCACCGCGTTCTGCAGCGTCGTATTCTGTGCGAAGGAAATCTTCTTTCACACCACATCCAATGATGCGCCACGGTATTTCGTCCTGGGGTGCGATACCTCGGTAGAGATAGGTTGCCGGATCGACCCCCGATTGTTCCAGCGCCTTCAACCATGCATCAAACTTGAACCTCTCTCTCCATGCATCGAAGATTGCCCCGTTTCTCCATGCGCGTTCGATCACATCGGCGACGCGTCGATCACCGCGGCACAGTATCCCTTCCAAAAAAGCAATGCGTGGGTCGCCAAACTCGACGTGGATTTTGCCTTTGAGCGATCGGAAAGATCTGCGAAGGTACTCGGCTTTGGCATCGCAGGATTGCATCGTGTCCTGCACGCACCACTGGAAAGGCGTGTCCGGTCGAGGTACGAAGGGATTCACGCTGAGATTGATGGCGATATCTCTTCGAAATGATCTGCCAAACTCATAGATCCGGCCGATGAGATCGACCATTGCATCCAGATCTGCCTCGGTCTCTGTGGGTAAACCAAACATGAAATAGAATTTGACGAGATGCCAGCCCTTTCCGAAGACAACTCGCAGCGTTTCGAACATGGATTCTTCGGTGATGTTCTTGTTGATGACATCACGGAGTCGTTGACTTCCGGCCTCAATGGCAAATGTCAGCGAACCCTCCCGGGAACGCTTGATCTCATCGGCCAGATATCCCGGGAAGTTTTCCATGCGCAGTGAGGGGAAGGAAATGGCGACCTGGTGTTCTTCGCGATATGCTCGAACCAGATCGACCAGCCCCGGAAGATCACTGTAGTCAGTACTGCTGAGGGAAAGCAACCCGATTTCCTCATACCCCGTATTAGTGACGATCTGCTCCAGCAGAGCTTTTATGGACTCGAGTGAACGTTCCCGCGTAGGCCGGTATGAGATGCCGGCTTCGCAGAATCGACACCCTCGTACGCATCCGCGGAAGAGCTCTATGACGCCGCGGTCATGGATCAGCTCCCGATAGGGCACAATGGGCGCGACGGGCGCGGGGACGACATCGAGGCTTTGCAGGGTTCTCTTTTGTACTATCGCAGGAGCTCCCTTTCGAATAGGATCTGCGATGATGTATCTGCCGTTGTGCGATTGTCTGGTCGCGTACAGGGATGGCACATACACGCCCTTGACATCATTGGCAAGGGTATCCAGAGCGATTGAACGATTCTCACTGGCGTCACGGGAGCGGGCCAGACTGCGTACAATATCGGGAAGGAGCTCTTCACCGTCGCCGATCCCGAATGCGTCCATGAAAGGTGCGAGCGGTTCAGGATTGAAGACGCAGCTACCGCCGGCAATGACGACGGGCCAGTCCGTCCTGTCGGAAGACCGGATCGGGATGCCGGCCATGTCGAGTATATTGAGGGCATTCGTATAGGTGAGCTCGGAACCGAGGCTGAAGGCAATGACATCAAAGTCACCGAGGGGCCGTTTGCTCTCAAGGGAAAACAACGGCTCGTGATGGCGGCGCAACCACTCTTCCAGGTCGCCATATGGAGCAAAGACGCGTTCCGCGAGCACACCTCTCATGCTGTTTACGGCATGGTACAGTACCTGGATCCCATAGGAGGACATTCCCACCTCATACAGGTCGGGGTAACAGAGGGCGACGTGGAAGCTTTGCTCCCATGCTTTATGGACGGCGTTCAGCTCATTGCCGGCATAGCGCGATGGTCCTTCGAAACGTTCCAGAAAGTGCATATTCATGTCAAAACCTCAGTTCATCGCGAGTACGATAGACATTAATCACGATTGATGCAGCAGAGACGTGGGTGAGTAGTGAGGAGCCTCCATAGCTGATGAAAGGAAGGGGGATACCGGTGACGGGGGACAACCCGATCGTCATTCCCATGTTGATCAATGCTTGGAGAAACCAGAGGGTCGTTATGCCGATGACGATGTAACGCCCGAAATCATCCGTCAGCGAACGATATACCAGAAAGGACGACCAGATCAGCAGAATAAAGAGCATGATGAGCACCGTGCTTCCTGCGAAGCCGAAAAGCTCTCCAACAAGAGAGAACACAAAATCCGCATACTGCACCGGGACGAAGGAGAGTGGTGCCTGTGTGCTTCCCGTGACACCTCTTCCCCACAAGCCACCTGAACCTGTTGCAACGATTGATTGGATCACGTTATAGCCGCTTCCCAGAGGGTCGCGTTGCGGGTCGAGGAATGTCTCTATGCGTTCCCGCTGGTACGGGCGCAGCCCGGCCCATACGCCACCGGCGGCAACCGCAAGAATCACGGCAAGAACGGCAAGCTGACGACTGGTAAGCCGGAAATGGACAAGCATGATCACGGAGACGCCCAGCACGAGGATGGAAGTGCCAAGATCGGGTTCCTTGGCAATCAGTAGGGCCGAGGGAACCGCAATAGCGCAAACCAGCAGTACCCTCAGGGCCGTGTTGAGGTTGCGTCTGGAAAGGGTAAGGATAAAGGCGACGGCAATGATGACGATCAATTTGTGCAGCTCGCTGGGCTGAAGACCGAACGAACCGACAAGGGGTATCCAACGCCGCGAGCCATATGCTCCTCTTCCTATGAACAGGACAAGGATGAGCAATGCCATCTGGATAGCGTAAGCCGGCGTGATAAGGTAACGGAAAGCGCGATATGGAACGAGTTGCAGTATGACTGCTACTACCAGGCTGATGCCGAGAAGGAGAAGCGTCTTCTGGAAATAGGAGAAGAAACTCCCAAAGTGACCCAGAGTATAGCGCTCTGCCAAGCTGGCGACGTAGAACGTCGCCAGACCGAACACCAGCAGCAGGATGACGCTGGTTATAAAAAACAGCGGCAGTCGATGAGGCTTCATGGGATATAACTATTCCACGAAGTGCGTTTGGACTCTCAGTTGACCTTGAGACGCCGTAGCGACATAGTAGTGACCGCGCATCCCGGCAGGGGCGATATGCAGAACAGCGCTGGCGGTCCCCACGCAGAGAGAAGCTCCTCCTGCGATATCGAGGCAGGCGATGATCGCTCCTTCCTTTCCTTTCGTACCGGCTCGTACTGTTCCTCGAATAGTGCCGAAGATAAAGCATGACTGAACCGTCTCGATATGCGCTCCCTCAGGAACCGATCCTATGACGACGACATCCTTGGTCGTCTGGATTATCTCGGTGGCAGCGAGATCTCGTGCGAGAATAAGAGCGGAATCCGCTCCTGATACATTCTTTGCTGACGCACGGACACGGTAATTTCCTATGCTGAGATTGTCGCCGACAGCTTTTCGTAGCTCTTTTTCAAGAGTGGCGACGGACTTGAGGCCGCAAGATCGATTCTGCAGATCCACGACGAGTCTCAACTGCGGAAGGATGCGATGCTGCGCGGCGGCCTGTGCAACAAGTGTCCTCTCCGCTTCCTTCCATTTTGCCTTTGGGTTAACAAGGGCGAGAATCTCAGACTGGTTTCCCTTGAAGATAACGGAATTGCCGGGGTTAGTTGCTGCCATTTTCTCCTCCGTACAGTTCAAAGTACTTCTGTAGCATCTCGTGAACAAGAGGCGACATGCTTGTGCTTCGAGTATAGGGCGAGTCTTCGTACATGAGAAGCACGGCTATCCTCGGTGCATCCATGGGAGCGAATGCCGCAAGCCATGTATGATAACGATTTGCCGTTCCGGTTTCCGCGGTTCCCGTTTTGGCACATACCTCGATGTCTTTGAGCTGAAGGAGCGAAGTGCCGCCAGTCTTGGTTACCTGGTTGAGTCCTTTGCGGACGATTTCAAGAGTCTCCACAGACACGCCCAGCGTCTCTCGTACGACCGGCGTCGTAGCAGTTCTGGCCTTGGTCACAGGATCGACAGAGGCCAGGAGCAGGTGAGGACGCCATAGCGTACCGTTCATGGCTACAGAGCTGAAGATGGCTATGTTGCGGATAGGAGTTTCCAGTACGTAGCCCTGACCGATCCCCATATTCATGGTATCGCCTTCATACCATGGAACGCCATATGTATCCATCTTCCATTCTGGCGTAGGGCAGAGGCCCTTGGCCTCGCCGGGGAGATCGATACCGGTCGTCTTGTCGATACCGTACTTCTTGGCATATGTATCCATAGCATTGATGCCCGTCTTGCTTGCGACCGTGAAGAAATACGAGTCGCAGGAGTCTGCATATGCTTTGTAGATATCCTCATTGCCGTGCCCGGTTGGCCAGATCCAGCATTTGAACAGACGACCGCCGATCGTCAATCCCCCGGTGCATCTGATGATGGTGTCGTCTGTTATGACGCCCGTCTCCAGGCCGGCAGTTCCCGTCACTACCTTGAACGTGCTGGCCGGAGGAAAACGGCCTGCTATGGCTCTGTTGAACAGTGAATGCTGCTGAGACCATGCTTTCCAGTCTGCATCGCTGATGCCCGTTATGAACTTGTTTGGGTCGAATGTCGGTGCGCTGGCAAGTGCAAGTACCTCGCCGTTGCGAGGATCCATCATGATTGCGGCTCCCTTGTTGTCGCCAAGCAGTTTTTCACAGATCTGCTGGAGCTGCACGTCGATTGTCAACACAATGCTCTGTCCTGCGATGGCCGTCTTTTCCTGCAAGGTCTTGACGGCTTTGCCCTGTGCGTCTACCTCTATGAGTTTCTGGCTTTTCTGGCCGCGCAGAAGCGATTCATATTGCAGTTCGATGCCGTCCTTGCCGATGGTGTCTTTTACGACATAGCCTTCCGACCGTAGTTCGGTCAGCTCTGTGTCACTGATCTCCCCTGTGTAGCCGAGGATGTGCGCGGCGGTCGTTCCGAGGGGATAGGATCTCTTTGTGGACATCACTAGCTGGATGCCGGGAAGGTCCGGCTCCCGTTCAGCCAGTTGGAGCGCAACTTCCTTGCGCACATTTCGTACGACCGTGATTGGGGTGAACGGACTGACCCCGGCTTTGCTGATCGTATCCTTGAGAACCTGTACCGTGATCCCTGTTATCTTGGCGACAGCAGCGAGCTCACTATCCGTGTCTTTGAGGTCATAGGTAGTTACGACGACGTCGAATGAAGGGACGTCCGTGGCAAGAACTACGCCGTTTCTGTCCTTGATCTCGCCACGAGGAGCATTGGTACTGATGATACGGAGCCTGTTCTCTTCGGCGACCTGAGCATAATACGATCCCTTGACGACCTGAAGGTAGTACAATCTGCCCACGATGCAGATAAACAGGACAGTGACAAGGGCCAGGAGCGAGAGAAAACGGCGAGCCTGAGTCGTCTGCTGCTTATCCATTGACTTGTTCCAAAGAGGGATGTCGTATGAGATGCCACGTGATCGTGAAACCGGCCACAGTTGCCACTAGCGCGTATATCAGAAGTGTCTCGCTCCCGGCATACGCGCCCTCGCCGGAAAACGCGACCAGCGCCAGAACTGTTGCAACATATGAGGTGGTGAAGACGAAGCGGCTGAGATGAGCCGAGAGCTGTTTCACATAAGGGGAAA
>JAKLHS010000120.1 GCA_022710025.1 Caldisericota bacterium
AAGACACGCCCATCCGTCGTATAGCGTTCCAAGATTCGGGGTTCCGTTCGCGAGCACGCCGTCGGAGAATCGAACTCGGCCAGCCACTGCCCCGTGATCGCCAACCATGCCGAACAGCCTGCATGCAGGACACAGGGAGCCAGGATCGTCACATGGCCGATACCCTCCCGGGGAGAGGAGATCGCGCATCCTGTTCTGAAATACCTCGCGTCCGATGGCTGCGGGGGAAAGGTACAAGGCACCACAGTCATCCGAGTAGTACACGGGAATGTCCCTAGTCGCCGCTGACAGGTCTGGGTATCCGGCATAACGGCTGGCGCCAGCCAAGACGCCATATTGCTTCACATTGAATTCCAGTCGTGTCACGTCCTCACTGGTTGCCGACACGACCGGTCTGGTCGTGTCGGGTACAAACACCGACTCATGATGCTTGTGCCCTGTCGTCGGCGATTCGCCTTTGTGGAATACTCCCTGCACGTAGCCAGGCGGCATCGGCTGTGTCCCGGGGACTATGTCGGACACGACGCGAAACAGATTGACAGGGTGGTCGTGAATCGTCTTGGTATACCAGTCGCCCTGCTTGATCCAGACTTTATCTCCGTCTGTCAGGTTCACCATCACCGCTGAGAAATCATGCGGGTCAACCGTGGTTGACTGCATCGCTACGCCGTATCGATTGCAGGGCTGGATCTGCCAGTGCGTGCCCACCTTGCTCAGCAAGCCCAGCTTTGCCGCTACGGATGTGCGTTTGTACAAAACTGTGTCATCATCGACAGAGGACATGCACGAGCGCGTCACCGCCTCGAATGCCGAACGAATGGTGCCCCGCAGTTCGGAACCGGGAATGACAGGGCACGGGGGTGCCGGCCTGCCCTGCTCAGGATGGTGCGCTGACAGGTCGAGGTAAGAAAAGAAGTCGTAACTCTTGATCTTCTCAGGTTTGTCCGGGTGTGTGGTATCTCGTTCACCAAGAAGATCATCATTCGAACTGTTGGGGATGAAGAGCGGAGAGAGGGTTGTCAATTCACACTCGATCCATCCTGACAGTCGCTGTGATGTCTCTTGCTCGCCACGGATGCACCCTGCCGGGTCGAGGCGAACGAAATGGTACGGGTTGACAAAGCTGTGCAGTCCAAAATCATAGTGTGGCATGGTCTATGCTCCTCAGTGGGTCTCCACAGCCAAGGAAACCAGGCGCGAGTCGAGCACCTGGACCCGTCCGTCGTCATCGTAGCAGAGGTAGTTGCGGACCGTACATGTGGCATGAGCGCGGCTGTTGGGCGTACCGGCGACCGGCAGGACGATGCTCATGCCCCGGTCACGGTCGACCAGCGTGCAACCGTCGCCTGCCAGATGGTTGCCCCACAGGTAATACCTGCTGTCAACGTGAAAGTGATCTTGATCGTCGGGGATCGAGGAGTCCAGCAGGACCCTCCAGTGGAACTCCGTGCCCGCACGCCACAGGTGCAGTTCTCCGGATTTTGCGAAAACCCTGATCTCCTGCACGAGACCTGGCCCCAGAACCAAGTCGGGAGCCGTGTTGAAGTCCCTTCCTGTCAGAGCTATGAAGCGCACGGCATGGACTGCGTGGATGAGAGCATATGTGTCTGTGGTTTCCGATGACGCCGACAACGCAGCAGCGTGCCGAATCAGCCAGGCTTGCATGTCTGCCGCGGACCTCAGGTCTGCAAGCGCTCCTTGTTCAACGAGAACTGCCGTATTCTTGCGCATGATCATTCCTCCTCCTGGTGGACCCACTGGTACAGCGATTCAAGACAAGGTTGGGCTGCCGGGGCGCTGCCATCCAGACTCCACTGTTCGTTCTGCCCGCCAGGGCGAGTGACATTCACCCCAGTGCCCTTGAGGATGCCGCGGCCGATGCTCGATTCACCACCGACCGGCACCAGGCCGTGTGCCATGTCGCACAGCGCGAGATACAGTGCTCCTATCTGTGCCTGTGCTGGCACATTGCCGGTCTGCTGTCGTTCAGCAAGACGCAATGACAGTTTTGTGCACATATGAGCTCCTTCTGGACTCGACATCGCTGGGAAGGCAGGGCACTCCGTGAACAGAGCTGAAGCGACGACGCCCCCAGTGAATCGATCGATGCGATTGCGCGTGTACTCTGCCATGGTCTCGCCTGACAATGCGCTTTCACACACTGTGAGCGAAGATCTCTGTGCCTTGACGTCCTGTGTATCAAGATGAGGGCCAAACATGGCGTCAGTCAGGTCTGCTGCTGCGGTCGTCCGGCGCTGTGGCTGCGCGATCTGTTCCGCAATCTCATCGACGATGCTGTGCGTGGCGTGCCGGATAATTCCTGCCCATGACGTGCCGGGGATCACTGGCGTGCTGTGTGCCGCAAACTGCACGAAATCAGGTTCCTCGGGATCGGCGGTATAGCTGCGGACAAGCAACGGTCCCTGCAGATCGAACTCGACGTCGAACTTCCAGGATCTCGTCGCACAACCCTCTGGCGCAGATGGCGGAGTGGTCCCGTGTTGTTCCATCATTGTCGTCCAGTCGAAATCCAGCCATTTCTGTGCATCCTGAGGCTGATCCATGCTGAGTTCCAGCCATCGCGTCTGCTCCAGTTTGATGCAGCCGAATCCCCGTGTCGTCT
>JAKLHS010000121.1 GCA_022710025.1 Caldisericota bacterium
GAATTCCCGTTTGACAGGAATGACATATCTGTCATTACGCATCGTGACGACGCGATCCTGAACGGCGCGGCCGTAGGCATCGCTCCCCAGTATGTCCTGGAGGACTTTGTTGATCGTCTTCTGCAGTTCGGTCTTCTCTCGACGAATGGCGGCGATATTGATTGACGCATCATCCAGGATATCTCCATCTTGGTTCACACATCTCCCGATCTCCTGAGCAAGCGACGTGAACGGCTTCACGTCCTGTGAGATGCCAAACAGCAGAGGATACAGATCCTTGATGGTCAGGAATGCTTTTCGTACCTTCAACAACTCCTTGAGCACGACACAGACACGCCAGATTTCCTGCCCTGTCAGCTGCAGTCGAACCTTTGCTTTGTTGAGTTCGGCACGGATGTCGAGAAGGTTCTTGAGCGTCAGATCTCCGAACCGTTCCAGATATGACGACGCTTCATCGGTTTCTGCCTGTGCGGATCGTATGGCATCAAGACCATCGAGTGGCGCAAGCGCTCCGGCTTCTTCAGCGCCGAGAGGAGACTCCGTCTGTTCTGCGAGGGCCTTCTGAACCAGATCGAAGCCGACCTTCCCGAAAACGTATGTCCGCATATCCTGCTCTGTGCCTACTTCTACGTTCTTCGTAGTATGCCCCCTAGGCGTTGTGCAAGGGCTGTCTCGATGGAATCGATAAGGGCGTCTACCTCATCTCCTAACAGCGTGCGATCCGGCGAGACGAACTCCAACGAGAAGCCTACACTTTTCTTCCCTTCTGGCAAAGTTTTTCCCTGGAAGCAATCAAAAACGACAACCTTCTTCAACAAGGGGCCGCCGTTGTCCCGAATGACTTCCTGCAGCTGACCTGCGGTTGCGGTGCGGTCGACGAGCACTGCAATGTCGCGCTTGATGGCGGGAAACCGGGAAAATTCCCTGAAACTGAGCACGGGCATGCATGCAAGGATCATATCCAGGGACAATTCGGCGTAAAAAGCCTGCTGTTCTAGGCCGAGGGCCTGCGTGGTCTTGTGGCTCAGAATGCCGAACGTCCCCATCGATTGCGATTCGGACAGCACGCTGGTGCAGTCTCCGGCTTCAAACAGCCGATTGTCTGCTGCATGAACGGTACAAGGGATGTGAAGCTCCCCGAGCATCGCTTCCAAGATTCCCTTCAGTACAAACACGTCCGCATCGACGACCGGCGAGGTCCAGTTCGCGTTTTGCCACCGGCCGGTCACAAGGATGCCGAGGCGTGTTTCCTCGCGCCAAGTGGCACCTTCGGCAGCAAAGACCTTGCCGATTTCAAAGGAAGCGAATCCGGCGCGGCTTCGGGACAGGTTGCGAACCGCCGCCTCGGCAAGACCTATGAGCAGAGTCGGTCTCATGGCATCCCAGTCGACAGTCAAGGGGTTGATGAGAGCCGGGGCAGGGGGAAGGCCGAGAGCAGTAACGGTCGCAGACCGCACGAAGCTTACAGTGCGTGATTCGGTAAGTCCCATTCCGACGAGGAGTTGGCGCGTGCGCTTCGAGAGAGCCTTGAGTTGTGATTGGCCCCCGCGTCGCAAGGCAAGACGGGGTTCATGGCAGGGAAACTCATCATATCCCTGCATGCGCACAACTTCCTCGACGTAATCCGGCCATGATTTCAAATCGCCTCTGAATGTCGGAGCCGTAGCATGCACCGTCTGCTCCGAATCGGTACATCGGATTCCCTCGTGACCGAGGAGCTGCATGATGGTCTCGATCGAAAGAGAAATGCCGAGGTAACCGTTGATACGGTTCAGATCGATATTTACCGCAGGTCTGTCTGAATCGGATGCTCCGGCACAGGCGACGCGGGAGACGTACGAGCCGACGCACTGCTCGCGCACGAGGGTCGACAGAACGGTTGCAACGGCCGTGACGGTACGACCCGGGTCGGTTCCCCGCTCAAAAAGGTAGGCTGCATCCGTTTTGAGGCCGAGATGTCTGCTGGAGCGCGCAACCGCGCGAGGGTCGAAGTGTGCTATCTCGAGAACGACCCGTCTTGTGTCGCTCGTGACGGAGGTTTCGAGCCCGCCCATGACGCCTGCTACCGCAATGGGTCTCAGCGCATCAGCAATAATCAGCATTCCCGGCTCCAGTGGTCGCGCTACACCGTCCAGAGTCACGATGGATTCCCTCTGTCTGGATGGTCGTACGACGATACGATGCTCCTGGATGCGATCATAGTCAAAGGCGTGTGTCGGTTGGCCATACGCTTTGAGGCAAACATTCGTGACATCAACAATGCTGTTGACAGGACGGATGCCAAGTTGATAGAGCTTATTCCGAAATGCGCACGAGGGCTTTCCCATGACGACGTCCTGCATGAGGACGCCTATGTATGAATTGCACAGGGAATCATTCTCGATACTGACCGAGAGTTCCCCGTCCTCGCGAGAGGGGGGAAGGTCTGCCGGGAAGTGAACATGGAGGTTTGAATCATCAAACGGTCTTTTCTCGTCGCGAGCTCGCAGAACTTCGATCCATCGGGCCAACCCCAGAACAGACAGCGCATCACCCCTGTCCGGCGTAATGCTGATATCCAGTG
>JAKLHS010000122.1 GCA_022710025.1 Caldisericota bacterium
GTTCTGCATTTTCATCGGAAAGAAGCGCGTAATCGAAACCGGGATTCCCGGCTTCGCGTTCGCCCTCGTTGATGTAATTTGCGAAATTTTCGGATATAAAGCGGTAGAAGAGCATGCCGAGGACATACTGCTTGAAATCCCAGCCGTCTACGCTCCCCCGCAGATCATTTGCGATGCCCCATATGGTGCGGTGTAGTTCTTCGCGTTCCTGCTCTTTTCTGTTGTCCATTATGACCATACCTTTCTGGCACCAACGAGTAATGAAACCTTGTTGATGCGCAATAACGTAGTGTGAGTTATACCACAACACAGGCAATCTGTGTTACAGTACGAGTGGAGGCGCAGATAGACAACAGAGCACGCGGAGGCAGGTGGACCGCGTAATACGCGAATCCGCTCCATTATCAGTCGCCGGGCGCCCATACATGCATCAATGAGTTGGACATGCGCTTGCGTTGGCGAGTGCAGTAGCCTGTAAACTTATCTGTGTCAAGACGTTACTCGTTTTTAGGCAGGGCACCCTGTCCCTGTCTGCGCCTTCCAATCTAGACTGGGAGGTGCTATGCTATGGGGCGACTGAAAATCGTCTACCCTGTCTGCTGCGGTATGGATGTGCACCGCGACTTTGTGATTGCGTGTATCGCGACCACAAACAGTCAGGGCGTCACGGACTACTTGAGCAAGCGGTTCTCAACCTATTCGGGAGGGTTGCGAGACCTGGCTGCTTGGCTCCTTGCGAACAACTGTAAGGACGTTTGCATGGAATCCACCGGAAAGTATTGGTTCCCCGTCCAAAACATCCTTGAAAAAAGCTGTAACGTGGTGGTCAGCCATCCCAAGTTTGTCAAAGCTATCAAGGGCAAGAAGACCGACAAGAAGGATGCCATGTGGATTGCCGACCTCTTTAAGCACGACCTCGTGCGCGGCAGCTTCATTCCTCCGGAAGAGATCCGTCAACTCCGCGATCTGTGCCGCTACTGGGTCAAGCTGACCGCCTACAACACAGGCGAGAAGAACCGCGCTCAGAACTGCCTCACCGTCTCCAACTTGAAGCTCGATAGCGTGTTCAGCAACGTGTTCTGCAAGAGCGCGTCCGCTATCATCAGCCATATGCTGGAGCATCCGGGCGAACAGTTCCCTGTCGCGCCGTTCGTACATCCCAGATGCAAGTCCCCCATCGAAGACATTCAAGCCGCCGTTGACGGCGCTTTCAGCCCTTGGCAAGCCGAGAAGCTAATGGTCATCCGCACACACATGGATGATCTGGCGTCGCTCAAGCAATCGCTCGAAGCCCTCATTTTCAAACTCGCCCAGCCGTTCACGCGCCAAATCGAACTGCTGCTCACTGTCCCGGGCATATCCGAGCCGATGACAGCCATCCGCATCATCGCTGAAATCGGCGCGGATATGTCCCAGTTTGAGTCCTCCAAACATCTGTGCTCCTGGGCCGGACTCACCCCGCAGAACAACGAGAGCGCCGGGAAGAAGAAAACCACCCGCATTGGCAAAGCCGGACAGTATATCAAGCCCCTCCTGCTCCAGTGCGCCATTGCCGCCTGCAACCCTCGTTCCAAGCGCTACCCGCAGATCCTCGCCAAATACCAGCAACTCTATAAGCGTCGCGGAAAGAAGAAAGCCAGAATCGCCATCTCTCGTAGACTACTGACCGCCATTTTCCACATGCTCCTAAATGATGAACCCTATGCTCCTTTCGAAGCGTCCGCAAGACACACTATCCCCGATAGCCGTGTCCTGACTCCCGATCAGGCGCTCGCTTTGCTTCGTGCTAATGGTTACATCATTCAAGAGCCTCCCGTAGTCGCCCCCGCAGGGATCGCTTCATCCGGCTGATCCCCACGCTTCTCTTCGCTGCCTTGCGGTGGCTTGTTTTCTTATGCCTTTTTTTCCGGCTTCCGGCTTATTTTGTTTCAAACTTGCATTCCCTCCCTATATGAGCCCTTTGAAGCCGGAGAAGGCGACCGCCATCAGGCCCGCGCCGATCAGCGCGCCCGGGAAGCCCTTCATCCACTCCGGAAGGTCGGAAAGCTCCATCTTCTCCCGGATGCCCGAGAACAGCACGATGGCCAGCGTGAAGCCGATCGACGCGCCGAAGCCGTTGACGGCGCTCTGGACGAGGTTGTATCCGTTGTCCACGTTGAGTATCGTCGCTCCGAGCACCGCGCAGTTCGTCGTGATCAGCGGAAGGTAGACGCCCAGCGCCTGGTACAGCGCGTAGCTCAGCTTCCGCAGCACCAATTCCACGACCTGCACGAGCACCGCGATGACCAGAATGAACGCGAGCGTCTGCATGTACGCGATGTCGAGCGACACGAGCAGCTGGCGGACAAAGTACGTGATGACCGAGGCCAGCGTGATCACGAACGTGACCGCCATGCCCATGCCGAACGCCGTCTCCGTCTTCTTCGAGACGCCCAGGAACGGGCAGATGCCCATGAACCTGTTCATCACGAAGTTGTTGACCAGTACCCCGCCGACGAAGATCAGTATCAGGTTCAT
>JAKLHS010000123.1 GCA_022710025.1 Caldisericota bacterium
GACCTCTACCGTGTCAAGGTAGCGCTCTCCCCCTGAGCTACGCGCCTACCGGTCGGAGGCGCATGCTAATATAGCCCTGCCCAATGTGTCAAGAAACGGCTCGTCCAGGCTCCTAGACAATCTTCAACGTATCGAAGTTGACTCCTGGGGTGGGCGGCGGTGTTTTCAATTTCATGTCCTCCATCGCCTCTACGACTCGACTGGCGACCACAAGGTTTCGATACCATTTCCGGTTAGCAGGCACGATATACCAGGGAGCATGAGCGGTGCTTGTGGCAGCCATCATATCTTCGAACGCATCCATGTACCTGGTCCACAATCGCCGTTCTTCAAGATCCCCTTCGTTAAATTTCCAGCGTTTTTCTGGATCGCGAACGCGTTCCTCCAAGCGCTCCTTCTGTTCCTTCTTCGAGATGTGGAGAAAAAATTTGAGAATAGTCGTCCCATTTTCCGTGAGCAGTTCCTCAAACTCCTTGATCTGCTCGAACCGACGCTCCACCACCTCGTCTGATACCCAACCATGCACGCGAGTGATCAACACATCCTCATAATGCGACCGGTTGAACACCCCTATCTGCCCTTTCGCCGGGACTTCCCGATGTACGCGCCAGAGAAAGTCATGGGCCAGTTCTTGGGAGGAAGGCGCCTTGAACGACACAACCTTACAGCCCTGAGGGTTCACGCCGGACATCACACTGCGGATTGTGCCATCTTTCCCGCTGGTATCCATGCCCTGAAGGACGATCAATAACGCCCGTGCGCTGTTGGCATAGAGACGCTCTTGCAGCTGACTGATTGTGGCAATGTGCTTATCCGTCTCGGCCTTTGCAGATGCTCTGCCGTCGTCGTCTTTCTTGTAGTTGCCGGTATCGTCTGGATCGTGCTGCTTCAGTGATAACTTGCGGCCTATCTTCACACGATACTGTTTCATGAGAACCTGCTTTCTTCTCTCACTCAGATACAGAGCAGGGCGGAGATGGGTCTGTCTGGTCTTTTCGGTCTTCCGGTCTATCTGGTTTGGAGAATCAGATAACTAGACACAGTAGACAGACAACAGCCGGGTCTCGCGCTTCACAAGCGACGAGCTTTGTTGCGGCTCAATCCTGCGAGCAGCTCAAGGAGACGTCATAACCAAAGCACAAAAGAGAAGGAGCGCACCCGTGAGGTCACGTGCGCTACCCTCTCTTTTGCTTGCCGGACATACGATCTGACGATCTTGCGATGTTACCTGACGGCTGACTTCAAGATCTTCCCTGCCGAGAACTTGGGGACTTTGGCTGCAGGGATCCGAAGCGCCTCACCGGTTCTAGGGTTCCGCCCGATCCTGGCTTTTCGCCTGGCAACCGTAAAGGTTCCAAAATTCACCAATGAAACGCGTTGTCCCTTTTTCAGGGAGGTGGTCACGGCTCCGGTGAAAGCCTGCAACGCAGTGCCTGCTGCAACCTTGGTAATACCAGCCGATGCCGCCATCTTTGCAATCAACTCTTCTTTCGTCATCATGCCCCTCCTGTTATTGGGTTAAACTACTCAACTCTTTGTTACCACGCTCGCTGTACCCCACCACCTGACATGAGTCAGGCCTCCCGTATCTTCACAGCCCGACTCCGTTTCACGGGAATATGCAAATCATGGATCTTCTTCCTGAGAGTATTGCGATTTAAACCCAGCAGTTCTGCTGCCTGAATCTGATTGCCCTTGGTCTCCTGAAGAGCTCTGGTGATCAAGGGACGTTCAATGGCGGTGATCAACATCGGATGCAGGTTGCGTCCTGAACCATGTCGCATCCCCTTCACGAAATCTCCCATCTTCCATTCAAGATAGTCCTCAAGCGACAGAGCGTCTTTCCCGTTCGGTCGAGCTGAATTCTGCCGGACCATCATCTGCATGAACCTGGAGGCTCGCTTCAGGACGGTTCGAGAACCGGTGATGACCATGGTATGTGACAGATCGATGTTGGGAGGATTGGTGCCGGTTCTATCCGATGAGCCCGGTTTCGACTCGACGATCACCGCATCAAACGATCGACGCATCATGTCCTTCGACAGGGCGGACATATCTTTCGCCACAGTCACAGACACATCTTTGAAGGCCTGTTTGAACTGGCTCTGGATCTCCGGATCACCGCTGAGCACCAACATACTGAAACCAGATGACGTAGGCGACATGAACATTCCAGAAGAAAAGGAAAGAAGAGGTGCGGATTATTGCCCAGAGCCAATTTGATGTCAATGAGGAAAATGTCTGGCCAGCCTCCCATGGGCACAGGGAACAGGATGTGGGCATTTCGCCGCTTGCGCTTTTTCGCTCCCACGGGCATAGTGCGGGCAGCAAACCTCTTGCGTGGAGGCACTGATGGGAAGACGACTAACGGCAGAAGCGATCGGCACGTTCTGGTTGGTGTTCATAGGCTGCGGGAGCGCGGTCTTGAGCGCCTCAATCCCACAGCTCGGCATTGGGGTCTTTGGGATCGCGTTCGCATTCGGGGT
>JAKLHS010000124.1 GCA_022710025.1 Caldisericota bacterium
AGCACACGACCAGCTGTGCCACCACACTTTGCTGCTAGCCATGGGCTCGGGTACTGCGTGAATGCTTCTGTGATCACAATCAAGGAGGAACCAGCAATGAAGAAGATCATGAATGACCCGCTCGCCTTCGTAGATGAGATGATGCAGGGTATCCTGAGAGCTCACCCAGACCGTCTGAGGGCTGCTGAGGGAGATGTGCGGGCCATTGTCCGGGCCGATGCTCCGGTGTCGGGTAAGGTAGCCATTGCCACGGGCGGCGGATCCGGGCACCTACCAGTGTTCATGGGCTATGTGGGCAGGGGTCTTGCAGATGGGGCGTCAATTGGAAACGTATTCTCCTCTCCTACGACTGGTCAGATGCTGAAAGTGACCAGGGCAGTCAATGGCGACGCTGGCGTCCTCTATCTCTATGGCCGCTACCACGGGGACATGATGAACTTCGACATGGCGGCAGAGATGGCAGCGGACGACGGCATTCATGTTGAGACCCTGCTGGTGAGCGACGATGTCGCTTCTGCGCCGCCCGAGGAATGGCGCAGACGACGTGGCGTGGCTGGGTTGTTCTATGCGTACAAAATCGCAGGAGCGAAGGCCGAGACCGGAGCAAGTCTGGAGGAGGTCAAGGCCACAACGGAGAAAGCGTTGGCGACGATTCGAAGTATGGGTATCGCCTTGGGCCCGTGCACTTTGCCGGCCGTAGGCAAGCCTACATTCGTCATCGGTGATGACGAGATGGAGATTGGGATGGGCATCCATGGTGAGGCAGGAATACATCGTGGCCCCATGCGGACCGCGGACGAGATTGCGCAGATACTCGTGGATGCGGTCGTGAACGATCTGCCCTTCAACAGCGGAGATGAAGTCACCGTGCTCGTGAACAGCTTGGGAGGCACTCCACTTGAGGAGTTGTATATCCTCTACCGCAAGATTGCTCAGTTGGTGGAGAGCAAGGGTCTGGTGCTGTACCGACCCTACGTAGGGCGGTATGCATGCTCCATGGAAATGCAGGGGGCCTCATTGACACTGATGCGCCTGGACGGAGAACTGAGAGACTTGCTGAGTACACCAGCGGACACGCCATTCTTCATCCAGAATTAGGCCTCGTACGGGGTCAGGAATATGGAGAAACATAGACTTCAGAAGGACGACCTGGTTCGACTTGTGCTAACCATGGCAGACGACATACTTGCACAGGCTGCATCGCTTGGGGATCTGGATGCGAAGATCGGCGATGGAGACCTGGGTGTTACGTTGACGTTGGGCTTCCAGGCAGTGAAAGCCACGCTTGCGGACACGACAGGTCTAAGCCTTCAAGACGTACTCTCAAAATGCGCCGTAGCGTTCGCAGACAACGCAGCCTCAACTTTCGGCACTCTGATGGCCACGATGTTCATGAGTGCCGCAAAGGTTCTGGGAGAGCAGAGCTCGATTGGGCCTCGCGAGGGCGCCGAGATGCTGCGAGCTGCCGCCAGCGGGGTGCAAAAGCGGGGCAAAGCAGAATTGGGCGATAAGACCGTCCTAGATGCTCTTATCCCGGCCACTCAGGCATTTGAAGAAGCGACCCGGCAGGACACAGCGCTCCTGGAGTGCGTGGAAGCCGCTCTCTCTGAGGCTGAGCAGGGAGCTGAGCGGACTATCCGTATGCGTGCGCGCACCGGTCGCTCTGAGTGGCTGGGAGAGCGAACGGTCGGCGTCAAGGACCCTGGCGCAGCAGCACTTGTCGTTCTCCTAAGGGCCGCTACTCGCTTCATCCGATCTGAGATCTGTGCTGATAGGCCTGTGGAGGGCTCTGAGCAGTTTGGTTCCGAATACGCTTGACACAGGGTCTTGTTAGTTTAGGAACAGGGCTGACGATATGTACGTGTTCCGGAGCGGCCAGAATTCGACAGATGACATGTTGAACTGCACGGAAGGCCGAAAGTTGTGGGCAAAGACAACTTCTGACAGTGGGATGAAGCGGCTAGCCACGCCGGCTGCGCCAATCACGAGCAGTGGACACAGTAGCATGCCAACGACGCCGACAGCTACAGTCCCTCACGGCCGTGCTGGTGTTTTGCATGTATTGGATCTTAGGTAGCCAAGCGACTGGGAGGTGTCGAGTTGGGCAACATCGGACGCATTTCGGTCGGGCTACCGTGGGTCCACCATCTGTCGATGACCGTCCATTGTGGGTGGGTTGGTACAACAGCAAGTCTCGCTTCGCTGTCGGGGATTGACGCGGGCCAAGCCCGGCTGATCACACTCGGCAGACCGTCGAGGAATTCGGATGGGCGGCGCCTCCATCGGAAGTAGCCATGGGAATGTGTTGCTCTCAGGCAAGGTTACCCAACCTGTGATAGCCCCTGATCCACGGCAAGCGGAACCCAGGCGCGCAACCTTTGGGGCTGTATGTCCGAAGGAGGTAGTGCAATGAGAGAGCTAGCCATTATCGCAGATGATCTTTCCAGCGCGACCGACTG
>JAKLHS010000125.1 GCA_022710025.1 Caldisericota bacterium
TGTCTCGGAGCATCCTGATAGTGTCTTCTCCGTGTGCCCACAATATCACATGAGCCCGAGCCGCTACAAGATTCGCCATCGTCGTTCCCCACGCGCCGGCTCCTGCGACACAGATATGAAACATCAGATCACCTCCAGGGAAGCTTGTGGGAATGCATCCCTGATAGTCCGGACGACAGCGTCTATGGTCGTTTGCGGACAGGATGTTCCACTGAGGATTCCTACCGTATCCGAGCATGCTAGGTGGGCTGCGGAAATGTCCTCCGACTTCTCTATCAGGATCGTCCGAGCACACCGAGCGGCAGCAACTGCAACCAGCCTCCTCGTATTGGCACTCGACGCATCGCCGAGAACCAATGCTGCCGTACACCGTTCGACTAGGAATGCCGCGCAATCCTGCCGCCGCAGGACCTCGGGGCACAGCGTAAAGCGTTCCACTACCTCGATCCCGTGATCATGCATCCATGAAAGAACATACGTCCTGAACTCCCGTGACTGCGTAGTCTGGCAGACAATGCCAAGAGACGCCGGAAACTCGCGTGACTCAGGCAGATCATCTGGTGACGACACGATATCCACAAGATGCCGTTCGGCAGCTTCCATAAGGTATCGAGTCTCCCGATGTCCCCTGTCGCCTACGATAACGACAGGCAGACCGGCATCAGCCAGTTCAGCCGCAGCTGTACGGGCATGTTCTACGATCGGGCACACCAAGTCGATGACGGCATGCGCTCCGGCGACCCTGGCGTCTCGTTCTGCCCGTGTCGATCCATGGGCTGGTAGCAATATCGTCGCAGACGAAAGCTCGTTTTCCCCCAGTTCCTCTACCGACCGAAGTCCTGCTTCCCGAAGTCGATTCGCTTCCTGTGTGTTATGCAAGAGTACGTCGGTCGCAGCCACGACACCACCTTTTTGCAGGATGGTTTCTGCGGTGCTGACGGCTCGTCGAACACCGGAACAGAATCCTCTCTCCTTCGAGATGATGATGTGCACGTCAGGCCTGACCCTGATCCTGGAGGGCACGAATACGATTCATGATGTCGTTGCTGATGCGTGTCAACTCCTCATGATTACTAGCCTGATTCGCTGGGAGACGATAAAAGGCAGGCGCTCCTATGCGAACGGTAACATGCTGCCCCACGCGAGGAATCCTGCGCTGACGCGGCCAACACTCATAAGCCCCTATGACCGCCATGGGAATTACCGGCGCCCCAGATTTGACAGCCAGAAAAGCAGCGCCATTGCGAGGCTTCTGGAGATATCCATCCGGCGAGCGCGTACCTTCTGGATAGATCACACAAAGGTTTCCATCATCCATGATACGCAGAAGCGTAGCCAACGCTTCTTTCTGGGCCGGCGCATCGCGATCGACACACACAGCTCCCAGATGCCGTACAAAGGGACCGAGCAGCGGTTGTCTGTAGACTTCTTTCCGCGAGAGGCTGTATGCTTTTCGCGGAATCGCCACGACAGCCAGCATCGGGTCCAGGTAACTGCAATGGTTGGAGCACACGATGCCGGGGCCGTGTCGTGGAATGTTCTCTGATCCTACGACCTTGAGTTTGAACAGTGCCCGGAACAACACTCTTCCGGCGGGTATCGTCAGTTCATACAGCATGCGCGATCCTCCTCCGGTACTCCTCGATGATTCTGTTCACGATCGCTTCTGAACCGTCGCAGGAGTTATCCAACCGGATATATGTGCTGTCGCACAGCAGCGGCGAATCCTCACGCGTGGAGTCAAGAGCATCGCGCGTCAGAAGGTTCGCCAACACTGCATTATAGTCGGCGAGCATTCCATGATGGGAAAGCTGGATCGTGCGCCGTCTGGCGCGAACCTCAGGAGCAGCGTCAATAAAGATCTTAAGAAATGCCTGTGGAAGAACGGCTGTTCCGATATCCCGTCCCACCATCACGACATCCTGCACCGCCGCTATCCTGCGTAATTCCCGATTCACAGCACGTCGCACATCCGGCACTGCGCTGACCGGCGACACGAGTTCATCCACTCTGGGGTCATGCAGCGGCAGGGGCACCTCGCCGCCTTCGTACAGAAAAGACCCTTCCTTGCTGCGCACAATAACGCCTTTCAATATCTTCGTCAGACGCTCGTGGTCGATCTGCCGGTCATCAGGATATTCTGCAAGGTAAGCCGCTGTAAAAACGCGATACAGCAATCCCGAATCTACGAACGGCATACACAGGCGTTGAGCCACGCTCATTCCGACAGTGGACTTTCCCGATCCCGATGGCCCGTCGATTGCGATGTCGCGCGTCATCCTTCTCCTGCTCCGATCACCGATGCAATCTCCCTCGCGGATATGCTGCCTTCTCGCAGGATGGACCATGATCCGGCAGAGACCCTGATAACTGTCGACGGACGACCAAGAGGCCGTTGTT
>JAKLHS010000126.1 GCA_022710025.1 Caldisericota bacterium
GGCAAAATGAGCTCAGCGGTGGCGGTATCCAACGGCAGATGGTCGCGTCCGCCCCGGACCCCCATTGCGTGGATCTCTACCACACTGAGTTTCCAAGAGTCGGGAACACGTTGGCCGAGCAGATGGTGCCCGATGTCGAAGACCATTCGCGAGTGGAACGCAAGAACGTCCTTCAGGTTCTCGACCGCGACAAGATCATTCCATTGATAAGCATCCCAACCTGCCATTGGATGCAGAACATAGTTCAGAACGGGCACATGCCGTTCTTCGAAGAACTGGAACGCCTGCCAGGCCTGGACGGCGTTTGTCAGCGGAAGATGAACGGCATACCTGAGATCCAGTGCGAGGAGTCCCGGTAACTCCTGTTCCAGCGTGTCGCGGACTTCACTGTCCCAATTGGCGACAAGAAGCTCGTCGTAATCGACGAGTCCCTGCGCCAGGCGTGCATTTTCCAGCCATGTGCCTGGTTTCAGCCAGGAACTGCAGCCGATCATTTTACGGTCAATGGAAGCCCCGCTACCATGAATACGACATGGTCAGCTTTCCGGGCAAGAGCGGCATTCAGTCTGCCGAGCTCTTCAACATAAGTCCGCGTAGTGGCTTCCAGGGGGATGATTCCCATGCCGACCTCATTAGTGACGATGATCTCGTTGCCCGAGAGAGCTGCAAGCAGCTCATCCCGCATGGCGATGATATCGCGCTTGTAATACAGAAGGTTGCCCAGCCAGGTCGTCATGCAGTCGATGATGACTGCGTCGTACGACGACAATCGTTTCACGGCTCCGGCGATCTCCACGGGTTCTTCTACTGTTTCGAAACGACTGCCCCGCTCTTCCTTGTGATGTCGGATACGCAGGCGCATCTCATCGTCGAAGGCCTCAGCTGTGGCAATGAAGGCTCGGCGTGAACCTTTGCTGAGAGCCAGTTCAAGTGCATATGTACTCTTGCCGGATCGCTCGCCGCCGGTAATGAGGATCATCGTTCGACTCCGGCTACGAAATGCGCACTTCCGAATGCCGTTTTCTGTGTGTCAATCATCCTGAGTGTCTCAGGATTCCTTCTGGAACCGGCTGTGTGGTCGAGTTTGTCCGAAATGTCCTTTCTGACCATGGCATCCCTCCGGGTGGATGAGAATACACTCCGGTAACCGTGTCACGAGGCCCTCCTGCTCGACGGCAGTCGCCGGCTGCATTCGCGTTTGATGGCAGAACGCACTTCCGCTGCCCGGTATCGATCGTTACGGATTTCTCATCTGCATCACGGGCACATTCTCAGTATAGGGTATTCCCACGCCGGTCAATAAGCTTCCCGGACGTTCCTGTGGTATACTCGGGCAGACGTGGATGACCATCAGGGGGAGAAATGAGGATCGTCATGACAAACCAGAAGGGCGGTGTCGGCAAGACGACACTGGCGTTCCATCTTGCAGCGCTCTTCGCGGCGGACGGAAAAAGCGTGCTGGCTGTTGACCTGGATCCCCAGGCTAACTTTACAAGCTGTTTTTTGAGGAAGGCATTGCCGCCGCAGCACAGTACGGCTCAGTTATATCAGGATAGACGGCCGATACCGATAACGGTTGCCGACCATCTGGATCTTGTTGGTACCGACAGCGACCTCAGCAGCTACGAGGATCACGATGCGACGGACCGGCTGGGTGTCGTTGCGTCGTGGCTTGATACAACCACGGGGTACGATATCACCATACTGGATACCCCGCCTGCTATGGGACTCTTTACCAAAGGAGCGCTGCTGGCCAGTGATTATGCCATGATCCCGGCTGACGTTTCATGGTTCGCGTTGAAGGGCCTTGCGGACCTCATCAGCTCCATTGAGACAGTTCGTGCCAGTCATCATGCGCGTGTGCGGCCCCTGGGCATCGTTCTCAACAATATTCAGGAGCGTCAATCGTTTGCGCAGGAAACCTGGGCGACGCTGGATGACCGGTATGGGTACCTGCTTTTCAAGACAACGATCCCGGAATCGGTCCGCGTCCGGGAGGCGACCAGCCAGGGAATCCCCGTGACACGGCTGGATGCGCGTGGAAAGGCCGCTGGAGCTTACCGGCAATTGTATCGGGAGGTTGTGGCCCGGCTGAAACTGTAACGCTACGATCCGTGCGTCTTGTTCAGTTGTCTGTTCGCTCCCACCACAAGAGCGTGAGACAGGAGTCCGAAAGCACCTGCCAGAAGAAGACAGAAGCCGATTCCCAGCAGGAAAAGACGTACGGCGTACAGGTCGGTACCTGCTTGCGTCCCGCGGCCAATGAGAAGACCTGCCAGCATGAGAATCAGACCGGCAGAGGCCAGCATGACGGCAAGGCGAAACTTGCTGCGCGTGACAGACTGCGGTTCTGCCAGCTTCTCACGTCGGCTTT
>JAKLHS010000127.1 GCA_022710025.1 Caldisericota bacterium
CCAGGAATCCATACCGGTACTTGGGTCGGTACAGCCGATCCGAACATTTGTCCTGGATGTCACGGAAGGCGGGAGCGTTGTCAGGAAGTTTCTGGAGGAGGGCGCATTCGTCAATGTCGGCGACCCAATAGTCAGACTCGACAACGCGGAGTTGCGGCTGAGCATCATCTACAATGAAGCCAACGTATTCCAGCAGATCAACGCGCTCCGCTCGACTCGATTGACATTTGAACAGAGTACTCTCACTCTCAAGAACCAACTGCTGGACCTTCAGTACAAGATTCTCACCCAGTCGCGGACCCACGGTGTCAGCAAGACGCTGTACGCCAAGGGGCTGATGTCGGAGAACGAATTCAGGCAGAGCGAGGAACAGCTGGATTTCCTCCTGGAGAGTCAATTGCTGACGCGGCAGACCTATGAAAAGGACTCGACTTTTCGGGCAGAGCAGATTGACCAGCTGGAACGCTCCGTGCAAACGCTTCAAGAAAACCTCGGCATTACGAAGCGACAGCTTGAAAACCTGACTGTGCGTGCACCCATCAAGGGTCAACTTACTTCACTGAAAGCCGAGATCGGACAGTCAAAATCCCGGGGAGAAAATCTGGGGCAGATCGACGACATCGACTCCTTTAAAGTGCGGGTGGAGATCGATGAGCACTATATCGCTCGCGTGAACGCGGGACAACGGGCGGGTTTTGCTTTCGGGGATCAGGATTTCTCCCTTACTGTGGCGACGGTCTATCCGGAGGTGCGTGGTGGCAAATACCAGGTGGATATGATGTTCGACGGACGCATGCCGGAGGGGATCCGGCGCGGACAAACACTGCACATTGGCTTGAACCTAAGCGACCAGAAGAAGGCGATGGTCATCGAGCGCGGTGGATTCTACCAGAAAACCGGGGGCCAATGGATTTTTGTGCTTGATCCAGGCGGATCGGCAGCAGTGAAGAGGCCGATCAAGCTCGGCCTGCAGAACGTGCAGTTCTTCGAAGTGCTCGACGGCCTGCACGAAGGCGATATCGTGATCACATCTTCGTATGAAACCTACGGCGACGCGGAGACATTGACTCTCCGGTAACGCTCTGGCGGTCCGGCATTCACATTCCTTTCACACTACAATGAGGCGGCATCATGCTCCAGACACGGAACATGAAGAAGGTCTACCTGACTGAAGAGGTGGAAACCACGGCTCTCAACAGCATCAATTTCAGCGTGGCCGACGGAGAATTCGTTTCGATCATGGGACCGTCCGGATGCGGGAAGTCAACGCTTCTCAACATCCTGGGAATGCTTGACAACCCGACGGAGGGAGAGTACATCTTTCTGGACGAGGAGGTGTCACGGTACAGCGAACGGCAACGGGCGCATCTCCGCAAGGCGAATATCGGCTTCGTGTTTCAGAGCTTCAACCTCATCGACGAACTGACGGTGTACGAGAATGTCGAACTTCCTCTGTTGTATCTCAAGTATTCGGCGCAAGACCGAACGAAGCGCGTGGAGGAGGCGCTCGAGAAGATGCAAATCATGCACCGGCGGAACCATTTCCCGCAGCAGCTCTCCGGCGGGCAGCAACAGCGGGTGGCGGTAGCCCGTGCTGTCGTCGCTTCGCCGAAGCTTATCCTTGCTGACGAACCGACCGGCAATCTTGACTCCGCAAACGGGGATGAGGTGATGAAGATCCTTGCAGGTCTCCATGAAATCGGCACAACCATCATCATGGTCACCCACTCGCCAACCTACGCTGAGTTCGCACAACGCACCATCCATCTGTTTGACGGACATGTCGTCACGGAGAACATCCAGCGGGTCTTTCACGTCTAACCCTGGTCGAGGCAGGCAATGTTCTACAACTATCTCAAGGTTGCGCTGCGGAACCTCGTGCGCCGCAAGGTATATTCCCTCATCTGCATCAGCGGACTTGCCCTGGGTCTCGGATGCTGCATCCTCCTCCTTCTGTGGGTGCAGCACGAAATGAGCTATGATACATTCCACGATCGTGCGCGATCGTTGTACCGCGTGGAGCAAGATCAGTCATCGCCGGA
Source organism: Caldisericota bacterium (assembly GCA_022710025.1). GTDB lineage: Bacteria > Caldisericota > Caldisericia > Cryosericales > Cryosericaceae > Cryosericum. The sequence continues at coordinate 2,043 of JAKLHS010000127.1, forward strand.
AGGCACTTTCCATGTCTCAGTAGGCCCCTATCCCATGGGGGCAGCGCTGCACGCTGAGCTCCCCGAAGTCCGTGCTGTGACTCGCTTGGCCAGAGCCGAAGGATTGCTTGTGAGATACGGCGACAAGGCTCTGTTCGAGGACAGGGTTGCGGCAGTTGACACGACGTTCTTGCAGATGTTCACCTTCCCGCTGCTTTCAGGCGACCCAGCCACGGCACTCAGCAGAAAACATTCGGCAGTGCTCTCGGAGGAAACGTCCGCCCGGTACTTCGGCACCGGAAATCCGCTGGGGAAAACCCTCACCATCAACAACGCCTATGCAT
>JAKLHS010000128.1 GCA_022710025.1 Caldisericota bacterium
CCAGGTGTATGAGGAAACCAGCGGTGTCGGGCCGGGAGAACCTGTGACTCAGACAGGAAGTCTGCTTACCGTGGAGCTCGGTCCGGGGTTGATCACGTCTATCTACGACGGCATTCAACGCCCGCTCGATGCACTCAGAACGCAATATGGAGACTTCATCCCGCGAGGAGTAGCACTTCCCGCGCTACCTCGTGATCGATCATGGCATTTTGTTCCCAGCGTTCATGAAGGAGATCGGGTTATCGAAGGGGATATCATTGGAACCGTTCAGGAAACGCGTGCAGTCGCACACCGGATCATGGTGCCGCGGGGCAAAGCCGGTACGATCTTGTCTATCACTGACGGTGATTTCTGCGTTGGAGATCCAGTAGCTGTCGTTCGGGACGACTCCGGATCGGAGAATCCTCTGTCGATGATGCAGCTCTGGCCTGTCCGCAATCCCCGTCCTTACACGCGGCGCATGGCTCCGGACATTCCCCTCGTTACCGGCCAGAGAGTGATAGATGCCCTGTTTCCGGTAGCGAAGGGTGGTACCGCATGCGTTCCGGGACCGTTTGGCAGCGGGAAAACCGTCATTCAGCATCAGCTGGCCAAATGGTCAGATGCAGACATCATTGTTTATGTAGGTTGTGGTGAGCGCGGCAACGAGATGACGGATGTACTTCAGGAGTTTCCGCAGCTCCATGATCCCAAGACCGGGGAAGTTCTTATGAACAGGACCGTGCTCATTGCGAACACGTCGAATATGCCGGTGGCCGCGCGCGAAGCGTCCGTGTTTACCGGGATAACGATCGCCGAGTACTTCAGGGATATGGGATACAACGTCGCCCTGATGGCAGATTCGACGTCACGCTGGGCGGAGGCCATGCGAGAGATCTCCGGCCGGCTGGAAGAGATGCCGGGCGAAGAGGGCTACCCTGCTTACCTTGCATCCCGGGTAGCTTCGTTTTACGAGCGTGCCGGCCGTTGCATGAGCCTCGGCGGTGAGTCGAGAGAAGGCAGCCTGAGCGTCATAGGGGCCGTGTCTCCTCCCGGCGGCGACTTGTCGGAACCAGTGGTACAGGCAACGCTGCGAGCAGTAAAAGTATTCTGGGCACTGGACTCTCGACTTGCATATGCAAGGCATTTCCCAGCCATTGACTGGCTGCAGTCATATTCGCTCTACAGCGACGGGCTTGAACCATACTATGCCGGAGAGCTGGGAGACAAGTGGAGCCGGCACATTCGAAGAGCGCGTGCAACGCTTCAGAAAGAGGCGGAGCTGCAGGAGCTCGTCCGATTGGTCGGGATAGACGCCCTGTCGATCCCAGACAGATTGGTGCTTGAATCGGCGAAATCCATCCGAGAAGACTTCCTCCAGCAGGGGGCATTCTCTGAGAGCGACTCGTACACGTCGCTTCGCAAACAGCTACGCATGCTTGACGTCATCATGCTGTGGTCTGATCTGGCAGAGAAGGCAGCCAGCGACGGCGTCGCTCTCGAGGCCATGACGGCCATGCCTATACGGGTAGAGATTGCGCGATGCAAAAGTATTCCGGAGACAAACCTCGGTGCCTTCGACATCTTGGAGAAAACAATCATGAGCAGCTTCGAGGTCATTCTGAAGGGGGAGACAACTGCTGGGGAGGAGTTCCATGACTAGGGACTATCGAACTGTCCGCGAAATCGTGGGGCCGCTGGTACTGTTGGATAGCACGCAAGACGTGGCCTATGGAGAACTTCTTGAGTTCAGAACGGTTTCCGGATTGCGCCACGGGCAGGTTCTGGAAGTTTCTGGCGACAGAGTCCTGGCACAGGTGTTCGAGGGCTCGTCCGGTATGGATCGCGAACAGACTGTTACGCGATTCCTCGGACACGGTGTCCAGTTCGGTGTCTCGCGCGATATCGTAGGGCGCGTGTTCAGCGGGCTGGGGATACCCATTGACGGGTTTGCCCCGATCCTGCCCGAGAAGGTCCTGGATATCAACGGCAACCCCATGAACCCATATGCCCGAGACTACCCCAATGAATTTATCGAGACAGGCATATCGGCCATCGACGGGCTGAATACCCTGGTACGAGGACAGAAGTTGCCTGTCTTCTCGGCCAGTGGACTTCCACATGCTCGGCTCGCCGCGCAGATCGCGCGACAGGCTCGTGTGCTGACCGGCAGTGACGAGTTCGCAGTTGTTTTCGGGGCAATGGGAATTACGTTCGAGGAAGCCGACTACTTCATCTCTGATTTTCGCAAGAGCGGAGCCATCAATCAGTCCGTACTGTTCATGAATCTTGCCAATGACCCGGTCATTGAGCGTA
>JAKLHS010000129.1 GCA_022710025.1 Caldisericota bacterium
GACGACCGGTTTCCGTCCCCCGCGGTGATGCCACTGATATCCTAGAGCCGAGGCCTTCTTCCACTCGCAGGCGAAGCTTTGAAACATCTGTCCCGACTACATCCACGGCAATGCGCCGCGGAGTGCCGACATGAAATCTGCGGTAGAAATCGACGATAAGGTCAGCTTTCAAGGCGGGGTCAAGCGAAGCCTTTCCCCTGAGATCATAAATGAAATCGGTCGATGCGATGAGCCGTCCTTCTCTGAGTGCCTGACGTACTACGCTCACAAGATTTGCCTGCTGATGAAATGCGAAGATGTCCATATCGCCGACACGGGGAGCAAATACAGCGTAGCGCTCGAACAGACCTTTCATCGCCACATAGGAATCCCTGTAGCGCACAGCCCGCTCGTATTGTTGAGATCGCGACGCCTGCTCCATGCTGGATTCCAACTGTCGAAGCAGGGGTCGCATCTTCCCGCTCAGAAATTCGGACAATTGATGTACCGCCTGCGCGTACTCTTCGGACGAACAGCGATTTCCGCAGGGACCAAGACACAACCCCAGATCAAAATCGAGACAGGGTCTCGTTGGTTTTCCCGCATCTATGACTCGATGACATGTGCGAATGGGAAAGGCACGACGCAAACCGTCCAACCCCAGATTCAGCATGCCCGATTTCGGGTAAGGCCCGTAATACTGGTTTTTGGCGGTCATGACGCGATGCGTCTTCCGAAGGATCGGAAAAGCGTCATTGGTCAACTCTATGAGAGGGTACGTCTTGCCGTCTACGAGCCGGACATTGTAGTGAGGCTTATAAGACTTGATAAGATTCGATTCGAGAACCAGCGCCTGATCCTCATGACCAGCCGTGATGTAGGAGAAAAACGAAGCCGTCCCCACCATCGCCCGTGTTTTGGAGCTAAGATCCTGCCTGAAATATGATTCCACTCTGCGGCGAAGGTTTTTCGCCTTGCCAACGTAGATGACCACATCCTGGGCGTCCCGGATGACATAGACCCCTGGCACGGCCGGGAGCTTGTCGAGTGACGCCCTTGTGAATGGAAGTCTGTATGCTGTATCGAGCCCTTTTGGAATACTACTTGGCGTAGTCGGAGTACCTGGTCTCACGAACAACCGTCACCTTGATCTGCCCTGGATACGAAACCTCGAGCTCCACCTTCCGCGCGACATCCATGGCGATCTTCGCAGCCATGGTTTCATCGACTTCGTCTGGCTCAACCAGAATGCGCAATTCTCGACCCGCCTGAATAGCATAGGATTTCTTGATTCCCGGGATCGAGTTGGCGATCGACTCCAGCCTTTCCAGACGCTTGATGTAGCTCTCTACGCTCTCCCTTCTGGCACCCGGCCTGGAGGCGGACAGCGCATCGGCAACATGAACGATGACGTCAAGAACCGATTCCATCTGAACATCGCCGTGGTGAGCTGCAACAGCATGAACGATACTCTCCGGTTCACCCGATTTGTTGAGAATGTCCGACCCGATTAATGCATGGGCCCCCTCGATTTCGTAGTCGACTGCTTTCCCGATATCGTGCAGGAATCCGGCTCGTTTCGCGGGAGCGGGAGCCAATTTGAGCTCCGATGCGATGTTGGCCGCAATGAGCGCGGCCTCGACAGAGTGAGCCAGCGCATTCTGGCCATAGCTGGTTCTGTATTTCAGGCGTCCCATGAGACGTGTTATCTCGTCGGAAAGGCCGCCTATACCAAGTCTGTTTGCGGCTTGTTGCCCTTCACTGTAGACACGATCATCCATCTGTCGCTCTGCTTCTTCGACAAACTGCTCGATATGGGCCGGATGAATTCGCCCATCGGCAACGAGTCGTTCCAGCGCTATGCGCGCAACTTCCCTCCTGATAGGGTTGAACGCTGACAACGTCACGGCTTCCGGCGTATCGTCTATCAGAAGATCGACCCCTGTAAGGGTCTCAAAGGCCCTGATGTTTCGCCCCTCTCTGCCAATGATGCGTCCTTTCCAGTCCTCGGATGGCAGGGGAACCACACTGATTGTGGACTCTCCTACATACTCCGCAGAGATCTTCTGAATGGAGGCAGCAATAACGTCGGCTGCCTTGGCATCAGCCTGGAGCTGAGCTTCGTGAACGACGTCGTCGACCATTTTGGAGACCCGTACTCTGGTATCCTTCTCGGCCTGTTCCAGAACCGCCGCTCTCGCTTCCTCCGGGCTCAATTGCGCGATTCTCTGCAATTCCGCTTCCGCCGCCGCTTTCTGCTGTTCGACTGCTTCGCTCCGTTCTCGAAGCCTCTGTTGAGTGATTTCCAGTTCGT
>JAKLHS010000013.1 GCA_022710025.1 Caldisericota bacterium
AACCTCAAGCCCTCTCAGGGCGTCTACATCGTTCAGGTGACGGCCGGTTCCGGAGCGGAGGCGGCGGGGCTCCGACAGGGAGACGTCATCACTGCGATCGACGGAACGGCCATGACCACGATCGATGCCGTCCTGAACTACGTCCGTTCGAAGAATGTCGGCGATATCGTGCAAGTCGTCATCAACCGCAGCGGAACGACGAAGACGTTGGCGGTAACATTGAAAGCGCTTGCCCAGTAAGCCGAACGCTGCCTATAAAAGACAACCCCCCTGACCGCACGGTCAGGGGGGTTCGTTTCTCGTTCAACCTTGCGTTGTCGGTTTTCCCTCGTCTGTGCTCGTGATCTCGGCGTCGCGCAGGTCCTTCAGGTGGCCCAGCACAAGGCGCGCAGTTGAAATATTCGTCGCAAGAGGGACGTCATTGACGTCACATACCTTCAGAACGGCATTGATATCCGGTTCATGGGGATGCGCCGTCAGCGGATCTCTCAGGAAAACGACGGCCTTGACCTCGTTCGATGCTATCATCGCTCCAATCTGGAGATCTCCGCCCTTCTCCCCCGCGTTCACTCTCGTGACATGGAGTCCCGTCAATTCCTCAATGAGTCCCCCTGTGCTCTTTGTGGCAACCAGCTCCTCCTGAGCCAGCATCTCCTGGTAGTCCCGGCACAGCGCGATCATCTCGGGTTTCCGTCTGTCATGTGCAATCAGTGCAACCTTTGTTCTCATGCGTCCATTGTACCATGAAAGCTGTGAAGGGGCGTGAGCGCCGCAACCCGCTCCTGCCGCCGTGTTATCCACAGGGCAGTGTGAAGATCGGCAGCATGCCGGTACGGCTTTTCCCGAAGAAACAGCTGGTATCGTCGTTTTCGCGTTCACATCCGTCCACAAGTGCGCTTTGTCGGCAACATCGCGTGAGACGAAGTGTTGATAAGGTTTCCCTTGTGCCAAAACTTATCCACATCTTCTGTGGATAGTGTCAGTATTTTCCTTGTTCGGCGCGCCGCTGGCGACGTCTCTGCTGTTCCCGACGTCGCCAGACTTCCCAGCGCATCCATGCCTCGTACGCGCGTATGAAAGCAGCCCTGAGAGTAATGTTCTGAATGCCCTGCGCTGTGCGCTCCGCTTGAGCGACCTGTTCCGGCGACAGTCGGATGGTTTTGTCGAGCCTTTCCACCACAGGCTCCTCTGCCGGCGACGCGGCAAGGTGGTGCGAGAGCCGCACCTCATGCACGTTCTCGAGCCCGAAGGAAAGATCGTGAATGAGCTGTGCACCCATATGGGCGTTGAGCATCTTGATGATGGAACCTTTCTGTTCCGACAGGACCTGCATGATGGAGGGATTGGCACAGATGATGGTCAGATTGCCGTTTCTGAACTGCGATGGATGTGAGTTTGCAGCGACGTACCTGCCGACGGTGTTTTCTCCCCACAGTGACTGAACGGCCGGCCACACATCCCCCAACGATTGCACCGTGATGCCTTTGTTCAGCCGCCCCGCATGACGCATCTCCTTGAGAACATCACCGATGCGTTCCATCTCTCCATCCCGCTGTTTCACAGTCGCACCGAGGTCGCGTTCAACCCGCCTCCCAGACGCCGGAAATCAAAGGAAGCAACGAGCACTTGTTCGAACCGCGCCAGCAATCGCACAAGGTGCTCCAGATTCTCGGCGTCGATATCCCCTTCCAGATCGTCGAGCAGAAGAACGGGATATTCTCTCGTGACTCTCCGCACGTATTCGGCTCCCGAAAGGGTCAGGAGAAGCGCTACAAGCTTAGCCTCTCCCAGAGAGGCCGTCTCTCGCAGGGGGCGTCGGCCTCTCATGAAGACAAAATCATCCAAGTGACAGCCGGCAAGGCATGTGCGACGCGCGATCTCCCGCTCGCGAATTGCGTGCATGGTCGTCATAGAGACCGTTCTGGGCTCATACGTGATGAAAACGTCCGAGAGTCGCGGAAACAGACCATCCGCGATCAGCTGCTTCATGGCGTCGCCAACGGTGGACAACACGGCAGCCCTCCGGGCGTAGACCGTCGCGGACAACGTCACGATCTGCTCGTCATACAGGTCCAGCAGAGAAGCATCGACGATTCCTCCCGCGGATTGTCTGAGGAGGGCATTCTTGCGGGCAATGACGCCCGAGTACGCCGACAAGGCTTCCAGATATGCCCTGTCACACGATGCGATAAGCAGGTTGATATACTGCCGCCGGACCGACGGCATCCCCTTGACCAGAAACACCGATGAAAAATTGAAGTGCGCGACGCGAAACCCGCCGATTGCATGGACAAACCCGTGATAGAGAGTCCCGTCGACGCGCAGTTCCTTACGGCCGTCCGCCGTGTACACGGCCTGGATGGTATGCGTCACCGATCCGCTGGCAACAGCGTCCCACGACCGATACCGTCCCCCTGCGACGAAATATGTGTGATTGTCCCTGATCAGCTCCGCATTCGTGAGACCCAAACAGGATTTGCCGGAAGCCAGGAAATAGACGGCGTCGAGCAGTGTCGTCTTGCCGGATCCGTTGTCGCCTTCGACGGCGGTAATCGGGGTCAGGTTTTCAAGATGCTCCTCTTCGAGCGCTCGAAATCCCTGTACCCACAGCGATTCAAGATACATCGCCCTACACAGGCGGCAATTACTCCATCTGCTTGTGGGGCATGACCAGGTACAGGAAGTCCTCCTTGCCCTGATCCTTGATGACGACTGGGTGAACGGCGCTGTTCATATGAATCTCGGCGTTCTCTGTGCTGATCGCTGCGATACCTTCCATGAGTTTGGTGCCGAAGAACGACACGGCGAGCGCGCTCGCTTCTCCTTCATACCCAAGCTCGTCGCTCGCATTTCCCTGGTCCTGGGCGGTTCCCTGAACGGTTAGTCTTCCATCTCTGAAAGAGAGTGTAATAACGTCCGTTCCACCGAACACGACGGCTCCGACATGCCGCAGAGCTTCCAGCAGGTCAGTTTTCTTGACCGTCACCGTGTATTCCCACTCGCGGGGAACGATATCGTTGTAATTTGGAAACTCCGCTCCGATCAGCAGGGAGATAATCTGGACGTCACCGGAGGAAAACCTGCACTCATCCTCGGTGATGACGACATCGACGTCGCCGGCAGGTTTGAACGACTCAAAGACCTTCGTAGGCACGATCGCGCGCAACGGTTCGCGCTTGAAATCGAACTGCACATACCCGAGACGCCGCGAATCGGTCGCCACAAACCGGAAATAGTCCTTTGTCTGTTCAAGAAGAATCCCCTGAAACTCCAGGCGACGCTTTTCATTGTGCTCGACGCAGGGCAGTACACGCTCGACGGCGGCCGTGTATTCCTGAAGGCTGAACTGATACTCACGGCCTTCTTTGATCTCGGGAACGTTGGGAAACGTATCTAGTTGATAACATGCTAGGTCGTAGTGAGTTTTGCCCGAGAAGATCTGGAGTTTCTTCTCGTCTCCTTCGATGCGGATATCACCCTGCAAGGCGGAGATAATGTCTTTGAAGAACTTGAACGGTACCAGTGCCTGCCCGTTTTCTTCACACTGCGCAGCTTCCGTATTGGTGAGGTAGGTCGTCAGATCCGTGCTCGTCAGTTGAAGCGCTGTGTTTGTCGCTGAAAGGAGAACAGCGTCTGATGTGAAGGTTGAGCTTTTCTGCTGGATGACCTTGGCGTGCTGTGCCAGTTTCTTGCCCAGTCCTTCCGCTTTTGCCGTGAGTTTCATGCTTCCTCCTTTTGGTATGAACAGACTCTCTCATTCGTAAGAATCAACATAAGGCGGTTGGTTATGTGTGTATGTAGAGAAAGAGGCGGTGGCGCGGACATTGTGGTTGTGGACGAAGGTGTGGATAACGCATGCTGCTTTTCAACACTGTTCACATGTGGCGTGCGCGTCGGCATTGTCCACAGGTTATGCACCACTCTTCAACTGCTTTACCAAGCTGTCGAGGAGAGCGCGGAGCGTGTCGTCCGTCTTCATGTCCTGCTGGATCTTCTGACAGGCATAGATGACTGTCGTGTGATCGCGCCCGCCGAACTTCTCGCCGATATAGGGCAGGGACGCGTCCGTCAGGTCCCGGCTCAGGAACATCGCAATCTGCCGTGGCATGGCGACGTCCTGGCTTCTTCTCTTTGCCTGCAGATCTGCCACGGAAATGTGGAAGTATGACGCAACGGATTGCATGATGGCGTCGATGGTGATGGGCCGGTTGATGACCGGGATGATGTCTTTGAGCGTTTCTTCCGTGAAGGCGAGGGTCACCTCCTCGTTGTTGAGCGAGGCGGTGGCAAGGACACGCATGAGTGCTCCCTCGAGCTCGCGTATGTTGCTGCCGATGTTGGTGGCGATATATTCCAGGACCTCCGGGGGAACATCGATCTTGTCGAGCTCCGCCTTCTTCTTGAGGATCGCGACCTTCGTCTCGTAGTCCGGCCGGCTGATGTCGGCGATGAGACCCCATTCAAATCGGGACGTCAGACGTTCCTCGAGGGTGGCAATCTCCTTGGGAAGGACGTCGGATGTGATGACGATCTGTTTGTGAGCATCATACAACGCATTGAAGATGTGGAAGAATTCCTCCTGCGTGCGCTCCTTGCCTGCGAGAAACTGGATATCGTCGATGAGCAGAATGTCCGCCCCCCGTGTCTCTTTGTGGAAGTTCTCGATGACCGCGTTGTTGTTGCGGGCGTTCTGGATCGAGCTGACGACCTCGTTGGTGAACTTCTCGCCTGTCGTGTAGACGATCTTTCTGGAGGGGTCCTGCACAAGGATGCGATGGGCGATGCCCTGGAGCAGGTGTGTCTTTCCGAGCCCGACGCCCCCGTAGATGTAGAGGGGATTGTAGACATTGCCCGGGTTGCCGGCGACGGCATTGCAGGCTGCAAATGCAAGACGGTTTCCCGCTCCGACGACGAACGTCTCAAAGGTATAACGCTTGTTGAGGACGAGGTTGTTGTTACGCTGAGGCGCGCTTATGTCGAGGAGAGGCTCCTCCGGAACACGAGGGGCGACCTCGACCGCAATGGTCGTCGAGCAGCCCTTGATGGTGTCGATCGTCTCCTTGATGACGTCATAGTAGCGGCTGACGAGCCAGTCTCTCGCAAACTCGCTGGGAACGCCGATCGTAAGCGAGTCGGCATCCTCATGAAGAGTCATGGCATTCTTGAACCACATCTCGAATGTCGGGCGCGCCAGTTGTTTGCTGAAGATGTCGAGCAGTTGCTGCCAGGAGTCCGATCGTTGTTCTTCCATCTCTGCTTCCTCTGATCTTTCTTGAGAATGCCGTCCTCACCACCGAAACTCTGGTGCAGAAACATCATCCCTCTCGGCAGAACTTCCTGCCGTTGTCACGACGGACCTGTTCCTCACCAGTCAATGTGCGCCTGTCATGTGTGATATAGTATAGACGAAATGGAGACGGGCAACAGACAAGACATGCCGGGAGACGGTCATGCGTGAACGACGTGCCGGAGTCAGGGGAAGACGACGTTCTCGCCAGAGCGGGCTGCTCATCCTGATTCTCGCGATCGCATTGGCCCTAGTGACGGGAGCCAGTTTCAAGAAGGCGGGCGGGCGCAGCGCAGACGTAACGCTGTGGTATCTTGACGAGACAACTCGGGAGCTGGTCAGGACGAGCAATTCCGTCAACCTGCCGGTGAGGCGGGCCGAGCAGGCAGGTGCGATCCTCGACTTCCTGAGGGTTCCTCCGGCGGGGCAGGGTCTTGTCACGACCGTTCCGGCGGGGCTTGTTGCGCGCCGCGCGGCACTTCTGGCAGGGGGCATCCTCGACGTGAACTTGGGTGTTTCCCGGCAGCAAGCGCCGATGGGGTACGCCGACGAGGAGGCGCTGTACTGGCAAATCGTCAACTCGTTTCTGAGCCTTCCCGACGTGCGGTCGGTGGAACTGTCCGTCGACAGGCGGCCTGCGGGGACATTCCTCTCATTCGTCAAAACTCAGCGGGAACAGGTTGTCTACGAGGAGCTCCTGGACAAGGGCATGGATCAGGAACTCTACTTCATGATGCAGGACGGCCGTTACGCGGTCGAGACCAGGAGCCTTCCCGGTGACGTGACCCGTTCGCAACTGGCGTTTTACGCGACGCGCGCCCTCATGGAAGGGACAGCTCATAACGGATTACTGTCGTTTCTTCCCGCGGCAGAGTATCTGCGGGGCGTGACGGTGTCCGGCCAGACGGCGACGGTCGACTTCGAGGAGAAAGTGTCATCGTTCACCCTGGAAGCGGATCAGGGGCAGCAGGCAATCTCGGCGCTCATCCTCACCCTCACGCGGTTGCCCGGCGTTGCCAGGGTACGCATCGAGGTGGGAGGAAAGCCCGTCAAGACCCTGTTTGGCCACGTGGATGCCACGGTGCCGCTGTTCAGGGAAGACGGTCGCATCGAGGCGGGCACCGAGCTTTTTACCTACAGCCTGGCGGAGGTGAACGGGAACATCCTGCCGGTCATGAACATATCGCGGCAGGGGACGGCGCTGACGGGGCGCAACACCATGATCACCAAGGCTGTTTCTCTTTTGAGTGCTCCTCCGACGGGGGACACGTCGCTCGTGCCTGCGGGCACGAGTATCACGGCGATGTCATTGGACGCAGGCACGGGAGTCCTGCGGCTGTCACTCACGATCCCGGCCATGCCGGCCTTACCGGAGGAGGAAAAACTGTTGGTGGAGCAGGTGCGCCTGACCATGACCGAAATCCCCCTGGTGACCTCTCTACAACTGTCCATCAACGGGTCTGTTGCTTTTTTGCCGGGTGGGTACTATATAGGCAGGCCATTTCCACGGTAGGAGGTCCGCATGAATACAGACAGAACCGAATTTCGACTCGTCGCCGGCACGCTGGCAGCTCCCCAGCACATGGAAAAACTTCAGAAGCTGGGACTGAGTTCCTCGCTCTTCGAGGATAACGATCTTCGTTCTGTCCTGGATGCATTTCAGTGGTACAGCTCAAACCATGGGGCGGACGGAGGCAAGGTCGACCTGCCGCTGTTCACTGTCTACCTGACGGAGGAACGCCACGTATCGCCCGCTATCGCTGCCCTGGTCGCGCGGCTCACAGATGCGGGCGGGGAAGACATGGCGACACTCATCGAGCTGCTGGATCGACTCAAGGCACGTGCCGCCCGGCGAAAGCTCCGGACTATCGCCGACAATATCGCTGCATTCACCGACTCCGAAAAGCAACCTCGGCGCATAGAAGACTTTGCCTCGGACATCTCCGAGCAGCTGCGTCAGGTGGCTCGCCTGTCCTCCCAGAGCAAACAGGAACCGATTCGGGACGAGCTCCTGCGGTACGTGGAGGAAGTCCGCACGAGAGAGGTGGGCCGCCCTACCATCATGGGGATGAGCATTGCGCCGTATGACAATCTGAATGTCGCGCTCTCCGGTCTGCGCCCGGGATTCTATTACGCGCTGGGGGGAGCTCCCCGCAGGGGAAAGACGAATCTCATGCTGCGCCTGGCGACACTGGCCGCCCGCAACGAGAAGATACCCGTTCTCTATTACTCTTACGAGCAGACGCGGCGCGTCCTGCTGACTCGTGTGTTGTCGCAGGAATCTCTCATCAACCCTCTCATTCTGCAGACGGGAGACATCCGCACGAAAGCAGATCTTGTGACGCGGTTCAACAAAGGCATCCGCGAGACATCAACGTACATGGATAACTTCTACCTGTTCGAAGGAGACCGTCAGGACACGATCGAGCATATCCGCAGCGTCGCGTACGGCATCATGGACGCGCAGCATGCGAGTCGCTGCGCCATCTTCCTGGATTACCTGCAGAAGGTTCCTACCGTCAACCCCTATGCAAGCCTGCAGAAACAGGTCGACGAGGTCTCCGGCCTCATCGCTCAGCTTTCCACGGAACTGCAATCCCCTATCGTGGCAGTGTCGTCATTCGACAAAGACGGATGCCGCATGGATACTGAGATATCGAAAGATCGGCCGACCATGTTCAACTGTACGGGCGGCGGTGACATCGAGTATGACGCGGATGTCGCCCTCATCATCGTGAAGGATTACCACGATACCGCGCAACTTGACGAAAAGATCGCCAACGCGGTGCGCGAGGGGGCAGTCAATCCCCACCATATACCACACTTCGACATCCTGAATCTGTACATCGACAAGAACCGTGACGCCCCCGAGGGCGGCAACATCATCGTCCAGTTCCTCTTCCTGATCGAAGATAACCAGATGGTGGAGCTGGGTTACAAAGACGTCGAGGAACGCTACTCCTACGCCAAAGCGGGGAAGATCTTCGAATGGATGCTCAGTCGCGGTTACCTCGAGGCCGTCGGGCCGGGAGAGCACTGACCCCTCTGTAACCTTTTCTACGTCACTGCCGTAGGCATGATGAGCACGGAGAGCAATCAACCACGGAGAGGAGCGGAACGATGGAATCGGAGGCTGATCGCGAGCTCTTCGCCCGGTTGATGGCGGAGAGCGAGCGCCCTGTGTATTCTTTCCTGGCAGGCAAGGTCCGGGATCGCAGCATTGCGTCGGATGTTGCGCAGGAAGCGTTTTTTCAGGCATACCGCCGCTTCAGCTCCTATGACAGGTCGCGTCCCTTTCTTCCGTGGATGATGACCATTGCGTACAACTGTCTTGTGGATTACTGGCGGAAATCGGGGCGGGAAAGCGCGGATCTGCCGGACGAACAGTATCTGGCGGCACCCGACACGGATCAGGACGACGAATGGAAACAACAGGAGATCGTGAGAGCAATGACACACCTTTCCACAGATGACAGCGAACTGCTCACGATGTTTTATGCCGAAGAGCGCTCTCTCGCCGAGATAGGCGGGAGACTCGGCGTGAGCGAAGGTGCAGCCAAGGTCCGTCTCTTTCGTGCGCGTGCGGCGCTGAAGAAACAGATCGAGAACCGGAGGATGGGAGGATCGCGATGAATAGGGCGCGCATGACCGATGAGGAACTCGATATCCTTCTTGCGAAGTCGCTGTCATATCCCCGCGATATCGTACCCCCCGCGGACCTGACGATAGGTGTGATGAAGCGTATCGACGCGTGGGAGGAAAGCAGGAGAGCATCGCCGGCGACGAGCGTCCTTGCCCGTATCATGGCAGCACGCATGAGAAACGGCGAACCCGTGGCGGTCCTCATGGGGGCAGCACTGTTTGCCGCGTTTTTTGTCGGGCTCTTCCTTGCGGGAGGATACGTGCTGGCAGTAAACTCTGCAACCATCCTTCGCTGTGTGCAGTTTCTCGTCGGGCCTGATCTTGATCAATTGCGGTCTCTTCTCGTCCTCGGAGGCATCGTTGCCGTGGGAACACTGATACTCGGCAGCCTGGCTCTGAGTGAACGCCTGTTCGGCGTGAATGCCGGCTCTGCAGCATGCTGACAAGAACGAGGAACCGGCGTGCGCTGACGGCCATCGTCATCGGCCTGCTCATCCTGGCCGGGTCCGTGATCGTAAGCATCGTGAGTCGGAACGGTGGCATCGATGCCGGCGAATCGTATACGGCAGGAACCGTCCTGGAATTGCCGGGGGGCTCCTCGGTCAGAATGTCTGTGACGGGCGGCAGCCTCGAGATCACCGTCGGTACGTCCCCGTCACTATCGTCCGGCAGGATCCTCGTGGAAAGCGACGGTTTTCGCAAAGACACGCGGGCAAAGGTCGGTACGTATGGATTGCGCGCTGCCGTCGGCAGCAGCAGGGAGGGGAACACACGCCGTCTGACGGTGGTAGTGCCGGACAACAGCGCGTTGACGCTCACATTGGTGGGCGACGCGCACCTCGTGCTGAATGAAGCACGCCTGAGGGAGCTGGTACTGGCCGGAGTCTCGTCCACGCTGGAAATGGACGCTTCCGATCCCGGATCCGTGATCGACGACGTGCGGGTTCAAAGTGTTACCGGCGATTTCTCGGCGCAGCGGCTGGGCAATCTCGACATGGAACGGCTGACCGTCGGGAGCATGACCGGGACATACGACCTGGATCTTTCAGGCTCTCTGCGAAGGCACTGTGATATCTCGTTGCAGCGGATTGTAGGAAACGGAACCGTGAGAATCCCCGGTACGCCGGGGACGAGGTTGACCGTACGGAATATCGTGGGAGAGATCGTGCCGTCGGGACTGACGGACGACGGCCAGAAGACCTTCCTGAACTCGTCTGCTGCCGGCGGCGCTGAGCGGCAGGTCATTCTGGAAATCGGCAGCGTAGTAGGGCAGATAAAACTCGTGGAGGCACAGCAATGAACAACAGTATCGACCGGCGAGTGGCGCTGGGAGCTCTCCTTGTGGCGCTCGGCAGCCACTTCCTCCTGCAGGCGATTCCGAGCTCGGGATACTCGTTCGGCATCGTCGTCCCGATAGCGGCCTACGTGATCTTCCTGGGTGTCTATGGGGCGGTGAGCGGTTTTCAGAGGGGAGCTCGGGACAGCGTTTTCTGGAGTGCCATCCTGGCGCTTATCGGTGTCATTGTCCTGCTTCAGGCGCTCGATGTGATCCGCTTCAGTTTCACTACCTTCACCGGAGCGGTCATCATGGCGGCCGGCCTCTCGGTCGTGGTATCGAACCTGCCGGAGCCGGGCCAGGAGGGCTCGTTTCGTACCGGCTTCACATGGGGCGCCCTGGCAATCGGTGTCGGTGTCCTCGTTTTTCTGTCGGGGCTGGAGGTCATCCCCGCCCACGCAGTCAGTATCATCCAGAAATCAGCGGTCGGAGGGTTGTTTCTTATTCTCGGACTGGTAGTTCTCATCAAGGGAGGTAAGCAGCAATGAAGAGCTTTGACAGACCGGACGAAGAAGCGGTCGGTGTATGCATGAAATGCGGGAAAGCCCTGGCCCGCGAGGAAGTGATCATGGTCGACGGGAAGGTCATGTGCGCCGCCTGCGCACCACAGCAGGAACCCGCTGGTTCCGGCGTTCCCGGCCAGGCCGAAGGAATGCAACAGGAGCAGCAGTTGGCGCACGGCGGCTCCAAGAGACTGTACCGTTCACGCAAAAATCAGGTCATCGGCGGCGTGGCAGCCGGCGTGGCGGAGTATTTCGACATCGATCCCACGATCGTACGCATCGCGTGGGCCCTGCTTGCCATAGCGTGGGGAACCGGGATCCTCATCTATCTCATCTGCTGGCTGGTGATCCCGGTCAACCCGAACGAGTAAATGGCAGATTGCCTGCTGCAATATTGTCAGTAAATTGTGGATAACTAGTATCCCCCGTGTTTCCCCGACAACGTCGTTGTCGGGGAAACACTATGTCGACACGGAAAGCCCAGCATCTCCAGCATCGCTCGGCGCACGCATCCGTCGCAGATACCGCATGATGGTCGTCCGGTGAACGCCGAGGTGTTCTGCGATCTGTTCATGCGTGTAGCCTAGGTGAACGGCGCCGGCGATACGCGCGGACAACGCTGATCGCTCACGGCTGGTTCCGGATGAGAACAGCTCCGACAGCGGTGGCCGGGTCAGAAAGAGAAGCGCTCGCGCTGCCGACGGATTCC
>JAKLHS010000130.1 GCA_022710025.1 Caldisericota bacterium
CTACCGTGCGGGCACCGAGATGCAACAGAACGTGAGCGGCGGCGAACACATCACGTTCACCGGAGAGCGCAAACGCCTCCCCCTCGTTGGGCATGAGGTAATCCACATCGTCAAACACGCCGGGGCTCAATACGACAGCCTGCGCCGGAGAGGGATCCAGCAACACGGTTGCCCCCTTCCGCCGCCCGCAACGCGCTGCCTCTTGCACAATGTCAAATGGGATTTCACACTGGAGTGAGAGGATGGAGCCCGGCGCAAGCAATTCATCCAGCATTTTGAGCTCTGCTTCTCCGACGGCGCCGTTCGCGCCCGGTACGACGACAATGCGATTGCTGCCGTCATCCTCAACGATAACGACGGCCATACCCGATGGAAGCATTTGATCAACCGCGACACGCTCTGTGCCTACGCCGTACGCGCGCAGAGTTTCGATCAACTGTCGTCCAAAGGGATCGGCACCAACGCGCCCGACGAATGCAGTCTTTGCACCCATGCGTGCCGCCTGAACTGCCTGGTTGGCTCCCTTGCCGCCTGCGTTGGCAAGGCTGTCGACCGCCATGACAGTCTCACCTCGCAGCGGTGCATGAGAGCACCGAATGACAAGATCCATGTTGATGCTTCCCAGAGACACTACCATGACGTACCAGACCGTCGCACGGCACCTTCTTGCAGACGATGCATCCCGGACAAGCCACACATGGCCGCTTCAGACCGTGACAGGGCACGAAAAACCGCCCCGACAGAAACTCCCGACTTGCGAACCGTCTCACGCATCGCTATTCAACCCGGGGAAGCCAGATACCTGTCTGATTCTGATACTTGCCCTTCTTGTCCCGGTATGACACTGTGCATACATCATCAGCACTCATGAAAAGCACCTGGGCAATTCCCTCGTTGGCA
The DNA here is from genome assembly GCA_022710025.1 of Caldisericota bacterium. GTDB lineage: Bacteria > Caldisericota > Caldisericia > Cryosericales > Cryosericaceae > Cryosericum. The sequence continues at coordinate 901 of JAKLHS010000130.1, forward strand.
TAGATCTTCACGGGAAGCGGCGTCGTATTGCTGATCTCGATCGTGACATACCCTTCCCATTCCGGTTCGAGAGGGGTCACGTTGACGATGATCCCGGCACGAGCATATGTGCTTTTGCCTATGACCAGGCACAAGATATCTCGCGGAATGCGGAAGTACTCCAAGCTTCGCGCCAGTGCAAAGGAATTCGGTGGGATGATACACTGTTCGCTTGTCATGTCGACAAAGCTCTGTTCGGCAAAGACCTTGGGATCTACGACCGTACTGAAAACGTTGGTAAATACCTTGAACTCATCGGCCACCCGCATGTCATAGCCATATGCAGAGACGCCATACGACACCACGCCGCGTGGACAGTCAGGGGCAAATGGCTCGATCATGCCTGCCAACGCCTGCGCCCGTATCCATGAATCAGGTCTAAGTCCCATACGGAGCCTCCGTGTCCATTCTAGGAGCTGCGAGCATTTCCACACTGCCGACAAACTGGAATGCTGTCAACAACAGCTGCTCTTACTCATTGTACGTATCTGGGAGATCGTTCTCAAACAGGACCGTATCCCCTGCGACAAGCAGCGTGCGTAAGATCTCGGTCACATCTTGAAGTGAATTCGCCGTAATGATGCTGTCTTCATGGAATCCTGCCGACAGCAGCCCCTGACGTAGTGGCTGTGTCTGGCGGGCTCCGACCAAGATGACCGTATCCGCTGCAGCAGCGGCCCGATGTCCTGCCTGCACGTTCTCCTCTTTCTCCGCCTGACCCAGCGACACGAGTCCGGGCGTCACCAGCACACGTCGGGAAGGAAACGAGGCCAGCACGTCCATCGCCATGGCAAATCCTTCCGGATTGGCATTGAACGCATCGTCTATGATGCGCACGCCACCCACGTCATGAAGGACTTGCAGCCGATGCGGCGGCGCCTGAAGCGTTTCAATCCGCGACTGAATCGATGGCCAGGGAATGCCCATTTCTCTGGCCGCTGCCACCGCCAGCAACACGTTTTTCACGTTGTGTCGCCCAAGGAGAGAACTATGGCAGTGAATACGTACACCCTGCGTGTCTACGATGTCAAATGTGATGCCGCTGCTATCTGCTATGACGCTTTCCGCGCGAAAATCTGCAGCCTTGCCCATATCCGTGCTCGTTCGCACGAGCCGCTTGCCCGGCACGTGCGTCATGCCGTCCAGAGTAGAATCATCGGCATTCATGACAACGGTTTTTCCGCTTCCGTCCATACCAACAAATCCTCGCATCACATCGCGAATGAGATGCTCGGAGCCGAACTCCTCCAAGTGTTGCAGACCAACAGAGACCACGATGGACATATCACAGCGGACAA
>JAKLHS010000131.1 GCA_022710025.1 Caldisericota bacterium
TGTTTCATCAGGGCATCCTTTCGGCAAATCCAAAACCTATTCTATCGGATACCCTCTAACCCTCACTGGTACATTTTCCCGGGGGCAGGTCACAGCTGTGCCAACACACTCTGCTCCGGCCAGTGTAGTCCGAGCAAGCGTGTGGCATCGGTCTCGCCTTACACGCCTGCAACCCGCGATCTCGCGTGCTTGTCCTCTGGAGACGCCGTCGGGTTCCATCGAGGTAATCCGCCCCCGAAGTCGCCCACGGCGTCACGGAGTTACTCGCACGTCACAGGGCCTTCTTCGGACCTATGCGCTCGCGGCGATCGAGCCCGATGCGAGTAAGCGGGATTTCCTCGTTGGCGAAGAGATTGTGCTGTTTGCAGGACTGATACGCGAAGTACCACGATATATGACCGATGACTGGCTACTCAGTCAAGACCGCGCAGTGACGCGGATCACGGTGACGGTGTACGCAGAAGACATGGCGATCCGGCCGCAATGGTACCGGGTATTCTCTTATGTTCCGGACGATGCGACGTTGGTTCCCTTTTATCTTTGTCCAACCAAGATTGGCGCCAAGAAGGTTGTGGTCTCATTCTTCCGCGGCGCTCATTGGCTTGCCACCGTGCCATTTGTTGTTTCTGTTAATGAGGGGCGTAAGGGCTCAATCAAGCCTCGATACTCACGCCACGAACTTCGGCCCATGCGGCCACTGTGAGTAGTAAAAGGAAGATGTGTAGCGCAATGAATGCTAGAAACCCAGCCCCAGTGCGTATACGAGATCACACTGGGTACCATCTGGATTTGACTATTGTTGTTGTTGGTAGATCGCCAACATACCATATTCAGTTCATTGGGTCTGACGGACGTCCTCTTGAGCTTATCGAGTGCAATCTTCCGCAGGACAACCTGAAGAACCTCCGCCAGCGGCTCGCAAAGGCAGCAACTGACCTCGCGCGACATGCAGCCCATATGGGTCCGGATGCCCATTGGGAGTGCTTGCGAGATATGGCCAAGGAGGGCAGGACCGCCATTGAGGAGGTATTCCCAGCACTCAAGAAACTGAGAGATGAACGGAACACAGTGACCATTTCGGACTCTATGAAGTTGCTGACACAGTCCAGGAACCGCGTAATAGAAGTATTGTGCGATGAGGAGTTCTGCCTTCCATGGGAGCTTCTGTATGTTGGAAATGTAGATTCGGACTCAGTCCAACCGTGGGATTTCCTCGGGATGCGTCATGCAATTGGGCGCCTGGTTCAGCGGAAAGACCACACACCAATGCCGGACTTCAAAGGTCCGATTGAGTGTGACAGCAAACCCCGCGTAGGCTTGTTCGGGAACTCCCAACTCTCTTGCTTTGAGGAGATGCACGGGAGCAAAGGCATCCGGTTTCTGGCAGGACTGGACTCTGCTCGGAGAATTTCCCTTGTGCGATGTCCAGCGCTTGATCCTCAGAAAGAGCATCGTGGTCAATTGAACGTCTTTAGGGGATTCTGGGCCAAAGGGTTGCATATCGCCGATTTTGAATGTCACGGCTTCTACGGCGGAGATGGCGACTGCAAAGTCATCCTTCTGGGCGGCATGGAGCATGCCCCACAGGAAGAGGCGTATATCGAGATCGACAGTGATTTCGCGATCGGGGTGTCTGACCTCGGAGCTTATCCTCCCAAGAAGCGTACGTTTAGATCTCCGCTTGTCATTCTGAATGCCTGCTGCAGCGGCATGGTAGGTGCATTCAAGGGGATTTCCTTTGCTCGGAAGTTCCTGGAACTCGGTGCCTGCGGCGTGGTCAGCACTGAGTGTGCGGTGCCAGATCAGTTCGCCGTGGAGTTCATTGAGAAGTTCTACGAAGCACTGTTGGGCGGAAACACTCTGTCGGACAGCCTTCTGTTAGCAAGAAGACATTCTCTACTCGTCAAACATAATCCATCCGGTTTGCTTTACGCAATTTATGCGAACCCAGATACGACTATAGTAAGGAGATAAACTCTATGAAGACACCCAGGATGAGGCAGAAGGACACGATCACTATATATGCAGTGGACACTGTCCAAATGCGAGGCCCAGGGGGTCGAACGCACGAAGTAAGCGTCAAGATACTATCTGAGAACGTATGACCTGCCCCCGGGAAAATGTACCAGTGAGGGTTAGAGGGTATCCGATAGAATAGGTTTTGGATTTGCCGAAAGGATGCCCTGATGAAACAGAAGTACAGTCCGGAACAGATCGTGAAGTTTCTG
>JAKLHS010000132.1 GCA_022710025.1 Caldisericota bacterium
TTAGAGTTGTCAACGCCTCCATCCACCGCTATCCGAAGGGGCCGTCCGTTATCCTCGGCAGCCCTGCGGAGTCGTTCGACCTTGGCCACCGTCCCCGGGAGAAACTTCTGACCACCAAATCCCGGTTCGACCGACATGAGGAGGATCGTGTCGACCAGGCCGAGGAGGGGAAAGACCGTGTCTACGGCGGTCTTCGGGTTGACTGCCACACCGCATCGAACGCGACTTCGGTTCAATACCTGAAGAGCACGAAACGGATACGGCGTCGCCTCTACGTGGAACAGCACTTCGGCGACTCCCGCCTCCACAAAAGCCTGGAAAAGGAATTCCGGTCTCTCGACCATAAGGTGCGCACAGCAGGGGAGGGTCGTCGCTCTGACGATATCAGATGCGATTGATGGTCCGAAGGAGATATTCGGCACGAAGTGACCGTCCATGACGTCAAGATGAATGCTGTCCGCTCCCGCCTGACGAACGGTCTCCAGAGAGGCCGGCAGCATGACGAAATCAGTACTGAGAAGCGATACGGAAACAAGCGTCTGCTGGACGGCCACTAGGGTACCTTCGAGACAGAAAGCTCGATCCAACCGCCCTTCTCCACCATGTCATGTGCCGCCGGTTCCTGTTTGAGTACCAGCTGCGCCGGTTGTGTAAGGTCCGGCAGGACGATCACCTTGCTGACTGAAAGGCCAATAGCGGCAAGCCGTTTCTTTGCCTCTGTCAGCGACAAGCCAATGAGATCAGGCATCGGCGTCATTATCCCCTTGCTGAGTGTCAGCGTTACAACGCCGCCGACATTCAGATCGCTGCCTGCCGGCGGATCCTGATGCAGCACGGTGCCGACGGCACTTTTGTCCACGATTTCCGTCAGATCGCCCAGCACGAGTTTGTTCGCAGCAACGAATGCCTGCGCATGCTCGAACGTATCTCCCACGAAGTCGGGAAGAGTCACGGATACAGGGCCCGAACTCGTAACGACCGTAACGATGCGACCCTTTCGCACCATGGTCTGAGGCTCAGGATCCTGCTTCAGGATGAAATCGACAGGCATCGTGTCCGAGGACTCGCTCGAGTGAACCTCGATCTGCAACCCGATATCCGCGGCCTTGGATTCCGCGTCGCGAAGGCTCAGTCCGACAAACGCCGGGGTCTGCACCATGTCGTCAGTCGGTGTCGATGCGCATCCACCCGCAAAAAGGAGCGAAGCCACGACCCCGATAACGGCGATCCACCTGCAAGAATTCGTTCTCATGGATACCACGTCACCTCGAGCGTCCGCTGTCGGGCCGGCCATCAGACCTCATCCGTCTGCCGTGCTGTGCAAGCATCCAGGCGCTCTTCCGAACCATTATACGGCCGCACGTCAATAGTCAACCGACAACGGGCGCAACTCATTTGACAACCCCCTTGATGGCGCTAGAATTGATGCGCCCAAAACGGGCTTTGGACGTTACTCTGCAGAGGAGGTACTATGAAGAAGAGGGTTTTGATCATGGGAGCTGCAGGCAGAGATTTCCACAACTTCAACGTCGTCTACCGGGACAATCCCGACTATGAAGTAGTGGCATTCACTGCGACGCAGATTCCCGGCATAGACGACAAGAAATATCCCGCCGCCCTTGCCGGCAAACTCTATCCCAATGGCATTCCTATCTACCCAGAGTCCGATCTCGACAAGCTCATCGCTGAGCTTCGCGTCGATGAAGTAGTATTTGCTTATTCAGACCAGCCCCACGTCAATGTCATGCATAAGGCTTCCCAGGTTCTGGCTGACGGAGCAGACTTCGCGTTCCTCGGTCCCAAGAGCACACAGCTCAAATCCTCCAAGCCGGTTATTTCCATCTGCGCGGTCCGAACGGGATCCGGCAAGAGCCAAACCAGCCGCGCCGTCGTCCGCGCCCTTCGCGCATCAGGGAAGAAAGTCGTTTCCATCCGTCACCCCATGCCATACGGCGACCTGGCCGCACAGGCATGTGAGAGATTTGCCACATACGCCGATCTCGACAAGTACAAGTGCACGATCGAGGAACGCGAGGAGTATGAACCGCACATCGATATGGGCGCTGTCATCTATGCCGGCGTCGACTACGAGATGATCCTTCGGGAGGCGGAGAAGGAGGCCGATATCATCATCTGGGATGGTGGAAACAATGATTTCTCGTTTTACGTCCCGGATCTCAAAATCACCGTCGCCGATCCGCTGCGGGCAGG